>CAJWOT010000027.1 GCA_913044215.1 uncultured Rhodospirillaceae bacterium
ATGGAACGAAGGCCGCTCCCCTTCTCCAGGTGATGGACTCTATCCTGGCGGATCTCTCCCGGTAGGGCACGACCCCCGCATTGTCCAACGCCGAGCCCGGGGCCATACTGGCCGCCGGATCGGCGGGGGACGAGGACATGGACAACCGGACGGACGGCCCGATATCTGCCGCGCTGGCGTTGCGTGCGTTGGCCCGGTGGGGCGACCGGGTCGCGTTCGACGGGCACGGCGGCCGCTTCACCTATCGGCAGGGGCACGCGATGGTCGCGCGCATGCAGGCGGTGATGGACCGGGCCGGCATGAAGCGCGGTGACAGTATCGCGGTGCTGCACGCCAATCGCGGCGATGCCTGGATGGCCTCGACGGCGGCGGGCGCGCTCGGATTGCGCACGACCCCGCTGCACCCGCGGGGCTCCCTGGAAGACCATCGGTTTGTCTTGGAAGATGCGGAGATCGACTACCTGCTCGTCGATGCTGACTCCTATGCCGAGCGCTGTGGTGAACTGGCGGCCGGGTCGGAGCGGCTTAAACAGGTCTTCACCTTGGGACCTGCGCCGTTCGGCCAGGACCTGCTGAAAGCGGCAGAAGACATCGGCGAGTCGTCGTCCATCGTCGTGGCGCAGCCGGACGACCTCGCCTGGATCGCCTATACCGGGGGCACGACGGGCAAACCCAAAGGGGTCATGCGCAATCACCGCGCACTGGGCGCGATCGCGCAAGGTGTGCTGGCAAATTTCGAATGGCCGGAGACGCCCGTCTATCTGGCGGTGGCACCGAACAGTCATGTGGGCGGCACGAAGGTCCTGCCAACCTTGATCCAAGGCGGCCGGGTCCATTGTGCGCATGGCTTTGATCCCGGTCGGGTGCTCGACTCGATCGGCCGCGCCCGGGTCTCGGTCACGCTGTTGGTGCCGACGATGGTCTATCTGCTGCTCGACGATCCCGGGCTCGACAAGGCCGATTTGTCCAGCCTTGAGCTGCTGCTCTACGGCGCATCGCCCATGTCGCCCAGCCGGTTGCGCGAAGGGCTCGATCGGGTCGGCCCGGTCTTCTCGCAGCTTTACGGCCAAACGGAGGGCTATCCGATTTCGGTTCTGCGCCGAAGCGATCACCAGGACTCCGGTCTGTTCGCGTCCTGCGGCCATCCCTGTTCCAGCGTGACGGTCGCCTTGATGGATGACGATGACGCGCCGGTTCCCGCGGGCGAGGTCGGCGAAATCTGCGTCCGCGCACCGCACGTCATGGGCGGTTATTGGAAGCGGGAAGAGGAAACGGCGGCGACGCTTGCCAACGGCTGGCTGCATACCGGCGACATGGCGCATGCGGACGACCGAGGCTATCTCCATATCGTCGACCGCAAGAAGGACATGATCATCTCGGGCGGGTTCAACGTCTATCCGCGCGAGATCGAGGATATCCTGAGCGCCGACCCGACCGTCCGCATGGCCGCGGTGATTGGCGTGCCGGATGAGAAATGGGGCGAGGCGGTGAAAGCCATCGTCGTGCCGCGCGGCGATGTGGCGCCGAATCCCGCCGCGTTGATCCGCCGCGTTCGCGAGGCGAAGGGCGCCGTGCACGCGCCGAAATCGATCGAGTTCGCCGAGGAAATCCCGCTGACACCCATCGGCAAGCCGGACAAAAAGGCGCTGCGCGCGACCTATTGGCAGGACCGCGACCGGCAGGTCGGGTGAGGCGCGAATGATCTGCCTTCGGAGTTCCTGACCATGGCCTTGCCCGCTGCACTCGAAGGGAAGCTTCGCCTGCCACTCATCGCCGCGCCGATGTTCCGCGTCTCCGGACCCGACCTGGTGATCGCCGCCTGCAAGGCCGGTGTCATCGGATCCTTCCCGACCGCCAATTGCCGCACCGTGGAAGCGTTGGACGATTGGCTCGGCCGGATCGCGGCAGGTGCGGATGGTGGTGCGCCGTTCGCGCCGAACCTTATCGTCCACCACACGAACAAACGGTTGGCCGAGGACGCCGATCTGGTGGTCAAGCATCGGGCGCCGTTGGTCATCGCCAGTGTCGGCAGCCCGGCGCCGATCGTCGACCGGATTAAGGCGTATGGCGGACTCGTCTTCGCCGACATCGCCACGATGCGCCACGCGGAAAAAGCGATCGCGACGGGGGTCGACGGGCTGGTCCTGCTGACGGCCGGCGCCGGCGGGCAGACAGGCTGGGCCAATCCCTTCGCCTTCGTGCGCGCGGTCCGTGCCATCTATGACGGGACGATCGTGCTGTCGGGAGGCCTCTCCGACGGGGTCGCGCTGCGCGCGGCGCAGGCGCTGGGCGCCGATCTCGGCTATATGGGGACGCGCTTTATCGCGACCCGCGAAAGCATGGCGGTCGACGGCTACAAACGCATGCTCGTAGACAGCGCGCTCGACGATGTGATGCGAACCAGCGCCTTCACGGGTCTACCGTCGAGTATCCTTCGCCCCTCCATCGAAGCGGCCGGTCTCGATCCGGACGCGCTGCCGAGCCGCGGCATGATCGACGTTTCAACCGACATCAATCCGGACAAGCGTCCTAAACGGTGGAAGGATATCTGGTCCGCGGGCCATTCCGTCTCCGGCGTCGATGACGTACCCAGCGTCGCCGCACTGGTGGATAGCTTGTGTGAGGAACATGACAGCGCATGACCGAAATCATCGTCTATACCGCCCGCAAGATCCGCACGATGAACCCGTCCATGCCAGAGGCGACGGCGGTTGCCGTTCGCGATGGGATGATCGTCGAGACCGGCACGGCCGAAACCATGCAGCCCTGGCTCGAAGCGCATCCGCACCGGATCGACGACCGGTTTTCCGACCACGTCATCATGCCGGGTTTTATCGATCCGCATCTGCATCCGTCTCTCGCAGCCGTGCTACTCCCCTGTCATTTCATCACCGCGCTGGAATGGAAACTGCCGGACCGGGTCTCGCCGCCGGTGCAGGGGCATAACGCCTATCTCGACCGGCTGACGGAAATCGAACAGTCGCTGGACGACCCGGGCGAACCGCTCGTGACCTGGGGATTCCACAAGATCTGGCATGGCGATGTGAACCGCCAGACCCTCAACGGCGTCTCGAAGACGCGGCCGATCTTCGTCTGGCAGCGCTCCTTCCACGAGATCATCGCGAACGATGCGGCGATCGACTGGATGAAGCTCAACCGCGACGACCTCGAACGCCACCCGCAGATCGAGCTCGCGACCGGGCGGTTTTTCGAGACCGGCCTGTCCGTCGCATTGGAGGGCATGAAGGACTATCTCTACGCGCCGGCGCGGTTCCGGGACGGGCTGGAGCAGGTCAAGCGGGTCGTGCACTTCGGCGGCCACACGACGATCGGCGACATGGCCGTGCCGCTGGTCGATCTCGACCGGGAGTGGCCGCTGCTGCTCGACGTGATCGAGCGCGATGACACACCCTTCCGGGTGCAGATGATCCCGCGGGCGATTGCGCGCGGCGGCTCGATGGGCCGGGAGAACGAACAGCTCGATCGGGTGCACGGGCTCACCGCGTTGAACACGCACCGGCTGCAGTTCCAGAACGGCGTGAAGCTGTTCACCGATGGCGGCTTCTACGCCGAGCTGATGCAGCTCCAGGAGCCGGGTTTCATCGACGGCCATCACGGCGAATGGCTGACGCCGCCGGAGATGGTCGAAGGGCTGGCGCGCGAATTCTGGAATGCGGGCTACCGCATCCATGTGCATTGCACGGGCGATCTCGGCGTCGAACTCGCGCTGGAGATTCTGGAAAAGCTGCAGTTCGAACGGCCGCGATTCAATCACCGGTTCACGATCGAGCATTTCGGCGTGTCGACCCCGGAACAGGTCCGCCGCATCGCGGATCTGGGCGCGCTCGTCTCCGCCAACATCTATTATCTGCACGAGTTGGGCGACGCCTATTGGAAGCACAGTATCGGCTTCGAACGCGCGTCGCAGATGGCGCGGCTCGGCACGGTCGCGCGGCACGGAATCCCGACAGCGCTGCATTCGGATTTCATCATGGCGCCCGCCCAGCCGCTCAACTCGGCCTGGGTTGCGGTCAACCGTATCAGTGAATCCGGCGCGGTGCTGGCGCCCGAAGAGCGCCTGACCATCGATCAGGCGATGCGCGCGATTACCACCGACGCCGCCTACATTCTCGGTATGGAGCATGAGATCGGCAGCATCCGCGCCGGCAAGAAAGCCGACTTCACCGTGCTCGAAGCCGACCCGTACGAAACGAAGCCCGAGGTGCTCCGCGACATCCCGATCTGGGGCACCGTCTTCGAAGGCCGGCCGGCGCCGCTGTAATGGCACTGGCCAAAGATAAGCCTCGCGACCGCGTGCCGGTCACCGTCATCGGCGGTTATCTCGGCGCCGGCAAGACGACTTTGATCAACCGGCTGCTTGCGGGCGATCACGGCCTCCGGCTCGCTGTCCTGGTCAATGATTTCGGCGCGATCAACATCGATGCCGACCTGATCGCCGACCATGACGGTCAGACCTTGGCGCTCACCAATGGCTGCGTGTGCTGTTCGATCGCGGACGATTTGGGTAGTGCGTTCGCGACGATCTCGGCGCTCACACCGCATGCGGATCACATAGTTTTGGAAGCCAGCGGTGTCGCGGATCCGGGCCGGATCGCGAACTACGCCTTTGGAACGCCCGGGCTGGATTTGGACAGCATCGTCGTTCTGGCGGATTGCGAAACCCTCGAGTCCCACATGACGGACCGTTTCGTCGGCGCGACGGTCCGCCGGCAATTGGCGGCCGCCGATCTTCTGTTTCTGACCAAAACCGACCTAGCGGACACCGCGCAAGTGGCGCGGACAGCGGACCGGTTGCGCCGCGACCATCCCGATATACCCATCCTGCACAACAGCGATACAATGTTTCGGTGGGACGTCATCCTCGGTGCGAACACGAACCGGAACGAAAGCGTTTCAGCACCGGAGATACACGATCATCAATTCGGGACAGCGTCCTGGCGGAAGGCCGTTCTGCTCGACCGGTCGCGGTTTCTCGCCGTGTTACGATCACAAAGCGGGCCGCTATTGCGATGCAAGGGCTGGGTCCGGTTCGACGATACGCCGGATAAATCGACCCTCGTCCAAATGGTCGGCAACCGCATCGAATTAACCGACGCGCGCGATGCGTCGCCTGAACGAAAGAACGGTCTCACCTTCATTTTTTTGCGGGAAGCCCTCTCGGCACCGGTGCTTTGCGACGCCGTGTCGGCGTGCCAATCATCCGCACCCCTGCCCCAAAACGTCTAATCGATGGACTCATACGCGGCGATGCCGGCTGCGGTCAGCAAATCTTGGGCGGTCGCGCCCATCTGGACGATCTGTACCGGCTTTTCGATGCCGTGCATCATCGGTCCCAAGGCGGAGCCGCCGCCCAGTTGTTGCAGCAGCTTGGCCGCGATGCTGGCGCTGTGTAGGGCCGGCATGACCAGCACATTGGCGGGGCCGGACAGGCGGCAGAACGGGTACAGGCGTTCACGCAGCGCCGGGTCGAGGGCGGTGTCGGCGGCCATCTCACCGTCATACTCGAAATCGACGTTGCGCCCATCGAGGATCTTCACCGCCTCGCGCACCCGCTCCGTATTCGGCGCCAGGGGCTGACCGAAATTGGAATAGGACAGCAGCGCGACGCGCGGATCGTGGCCGAACTGGCGGGCGTAATCCGCGCTTTGCGTGGCGATATCGGCCAGCGTTTCGGGATCCGGCATTTCATGCACGCGGGTGTCGGCGATGAAGATGGTCTGGCCGCGGACGATAACGATCTGCAGGCCGATGATGCACGAGTCGGGTTTCGGATCGAAGACGCGCATGACGTCTTCGTAGGCAACGGCGAAGCTGCGCGTCGCGCCCGTCACCATCGCGTCGGCATCGCCGCAGGCGACCATGCAGGCGGCGAAGACGTTCCGGTCGCGGTTCACCAAGCGTTGGCAGTCGCGATAGATCAGGCCTTGGCGCTGCATGCGCTCATAGAGAAAGTCGGTGTATTTCCGATTGACCGACGATCGCCGGGCATTGTGGATTTCGAGGCCGCTGGTGTCCTCGATCCCCATCTCCTTCATCTTCTCCGTGACTTCCTCGTTACGGCCGATCAGGACTGGCGTGCCGTAGCCGCGGTCGCGATAAGCCATGGCGGCGCGGATCACGCGATCCTCCTCGCCTTCGGCAAAGACGGTACGGCGCGGATTGGCGCGCAGTTTCTCAAAGATGAAGTTCATTGTCGGCGCCAGCGGATCGAGCCGGGCGGTAAGTTCGCTGCGATAGGCCTCCATATCGGCGATCGGTCGCTTCGCCACGCCACTATCCATCGCCGCCTGGGCGACAGCGGCGGGCACCGCGGTGATCAGCCGTGGATCGAACGGCACCGGGATCAGATAGTCGGGACCGTAGCTCATGCGCGCGCCGCCATAGGCCGCATCGACCTCGTCCGGCACGTCCTCGCGCGCGAGCTCGGCCAGGGCGTTGGCGGCGGCGATCTTCATCGCGTCGTTGATTTCCGACGCGCGCACATCCAGCGCGCCGCGGAAGATGTAGGGGAAACCCAGGACATTGTTGATCTGGTTCGGATAGTCGGACCGGCCGGTGGCGATGATGGCGTCGGACCGCGCGGCGCGCGCGTCTTCCGGCGTGATCTCCGGATCCGGGTTGGCCATGGCGAAGATCAGCGGCTTGTTCGCCATTGACTTCACCATCTCTTGCGTCACCGCGCCTTTGACCGACAGGCCGAAGAAGGCGTCGGCACCTTTCAGTGCGTCGCCCAGGGTGCGCAGATCGGTTTCCACCGCATGCGCCGATTTCCATTGGTTCATGCCGTCCGGGCGGCCTTGATAGACGACACCCTTACTGTCGCAGATGATGACGTTGTCGTGCGGCATGCCCATCGCCTTGAGCAGCTCGACGCAGGCGATCGACGCCGCGCCGGCGCCGTTAACCACCAGCTTCGTCGTCGCCAGATCGCGGCCGGTCAGGTGCAGCCCGTTGATCATGCCGGCGGTGGCGATGATCGCGGTGCCGTGCTGGTCGTCATGGAAGACCGGGATGTCGAGGATTTCGCGCAGGCGCTGCTCGATGATGAAACATTCCGGCGCCTTGATGTCCTCCAGATTGATGCCGCCGAAGGATTTTCCAAGGAAGCGCACGCAGTTCACGAACTCGTTGACATCTTCCGTATCGACTTCCAGATCGATTCCGTCGACATCGGCGAAACGCTTGAACAGGACCGCCTTGCCTTCCATAACTGGCGTCGCGGCGAGCGCGCCGATATTGCCAAGGCCGAGCACCGCGGTGCCGTTGCTGATCACCGCTACCAGGTTTCCCCGGTTGGTGTAGTCGTAGGCGGCCTCCGGTTCCTTCTCGATGCGCAGGCACGGGAACGCGACGCCCGGCGAGTAGGCGAGCGAGAGGTCGTGCTGCGTGGTCAGCGGTTTGGTTGGGGCAATTTCCAGCTTGCCCGGCCGGCCGCGTGCGTGAAAGCGCAGCGCGGCTGCTTCGTTAATTCGATTGTCTGCCATGACGCCCCCCGGAATCCTACCCGCGTTCCCAATAAACGATTCGCCATCCTAAACGCGAAACTGGGTTGCAACGCAAGGCTTTAAGTCAACCAGGGCTTATTTATCCGGCAAGGGGCGCCCGCCGTAGATGCCAATCGGTGCGTTCCTGATAGGCGGCGCCCACCTGCAACAGCAACGGGTCCTGCCACCAGGCGGCTTCAAGTTGCAGCCCGATCGGCAGGCCGTCGGAGGAAAATCCGCAGGGCACCGAGAGGCCCGGCAACTGCCCGAAAGCGCCGGCATAGGTGTTGCGGGTGGCGTGCCGGGTCGCCTCCAAAAGGGATTTGTCCTCCTCAATCGGGGGGACCAGCGAGGGCAGGGTCGGCGACAGCAGCACGTCGATTTCGGCAAAGAGCGACTCGAGCGTCCGCTTCCAACCTTCGCGTACGCGCAGAGCGTTAGCGTAATCGACGGCGGTGAATTTCAGCCCTTCGGACATGCGGTCGCGAACCGGCTTGGTGAACATTTCCGGATTGTCGCGCAGTCGCTCGGCATGGAAAGCGCAGGCGTCGGCGAAGATCAGGATTGTCGTCCAGTGCTGCATCTCCAATGCGCCGGGGACGTCGACGTCGATTAACCGGGCCCCGCATTCTTCCAGAGTGGCGGCGGCCTGGCGCACCGCCGCCTCGATGTCGGGGTGGCAGTCGTCGAAATAGAAATTGCGCGGCACGCCGATCCGCACACCCTTGATCGGCTGGCTGATCCGCGGCAGGAAATTCTCCAGCGGCCGGTCCTGCGACAGGGGATCGCGCGCATCGTGGCCGGCGATCACCGCGAAGATACGCGCCACGTCGGTGACCCGCCGCGCCATTGGCCCGATCGTGTCCAGGGTGGCGCTTACCGGTGTCGAGCCGTGATTGGGCACGCGGCCATGCGTCGGCCGAAGCCCGCTGACCCCGTTGATCGAGGCCGGCAGGCGCACGGACCCGCCCGTATCGGACCCCAGCGCACCGACGCACATATCCGCCGCCAGCGCGGCGCCGGACCCGCCGCTCGACCCGCCCGGCACGCGGCTCGGATCCCAGGGGTTGCGGCACTGTCCCGACACCTCATTGTAGGAGCGGATACCGAACGCGAATTCATGCATGGTCGCCTTGCCCACTACCACGGCACCGGCGTCGAGCAGGCGCTGCGTTACCGCGGCATTCTCGTTCGGCACATGGTCGGCGAAGAAGGGTGACCCTGCCGTCGTGCGCACGCCGGCCGTCGCGATATTGTCCTTGATCGCGATCGGCATGCCGTGCAGCAGGCCGAGCCAGCGCCCGTCCCGCGCCGCTGCGTCGGCGGCTTCGGCCTGGCGTATCGCGTCGTCCGCCGTCACCGTGATCATCGCATTGACCGTGCCGTCATGCCGTTCGATTGCGGCCAGGGTGGCCTCGGTCGCGGTCACGGCGTTGCCGGTCGATGTGTCGCTCATGGAATCACTCACCCGTTCGTGCGTCTCGCGGACCGTCATGATATGACGGGACCCATGAGAGCGACAGCCCGCAAACCCGCCGCGACGCCGATGATGGTGCAGTATCTGGCGATCAAGGAAGAACATCAGGACTACCTGCTGTTCTACCGCATGGGCGATTTCTACGAATTGTTCTTCGACGATGCGGTTGCCGCCTCGGCTGCGCTCGACATTGCGCTGACCAAGCGCGGCCACCATAAGGGCGAGGACATCCCGATGTGCGGCGTGCCGGTCCATTCGGCCGACGCCTATCTGTCCAAGCTGATCGAAAAGAACTTCAAGGTTGCCGTCTGCGAACAAACTGAGGATCCGGCGGAGGCGAAGAAACGCGGGCCGAAGTCGGTGGTCAACCGGCAAGTCGTTCGCCTCGTCACGCAGGGCACCCTGACGGAAGATTCGCTGCTCGACGCGCGGTCGCACAATCACCTGGCGGCGCTGGCTGATGCCGGTGGCCAAATCGGCTTCGCCTGGCTCGACATTTCGACCGGCGAGTTCACGGTGCAGCCGGTTGCGGTGGGCGATCTGGCTGCCGCCCTGTCGCGCGTCGCCCCCGGTGAGTTGCTGGCGCCTGAACGGCTGCTGGCGCGGCCCGATTTGTTCGACATCTTCGGGCAGTGGAACGCGGTGCTGTCGCCGCTGCCGAACAGCCGGTTCGATTCCGAGAACGCAAAACGCCGGCTGCAGGAACTCTATGGCGTCGCCGCGCTGGACGGTTTCGGTAGTTTCGGCCGGGCGGAGCTCGCTGCCGCCGGGTCGCTTGTCGACTACGTCGCCCTGACTCAGGTCGATGCGATGCCGCGTCTCGCCCCGCCAAGGCGTCTGGCGGTCGGGTCGGTGATGGAGATCGATGCGGCGACCCGCACCAACCTGGAGCTGATGCGCAGCCTGTCCGGCGGGCGACAGGGCAGCTTGCTGGCCGCGATCGACCGCACGGTGACCGGGCCGGGCGCGCGCCTACTGGCCGCTCGGCTTGCCGCCCCGCTGACCGAAACTGTGGCGATCGACGACCGTCTCGACGCCGTGCAGTTCTTTGTTGACGACACCCCGTGGCGCGCCGACCTGATCGCCCATCTGCGCCGATGCCCCGACATGATGCGGGCGTTGAGCCGCCTCACGGTGCGGCGCGGCGGCCCGCGCGATCTCGCGGCGATCCGCGACGGGCTCGATGTCGCGGCCGAGGTGCAGGCGTTGCTGGCGGGAACAGACTTGCCGCTGCCGGCAGAAGTCGCGGCGGCGGCTGAGGTGCTGATCCATCACGAGGTGCTGCGCGACCGGCTGGCCCGGGCGCTTGCCGACGAGATGCCGCTTCTTGCCCGCGATGGCGGGTTTATCCGTGCGGGCTACGCGCCGGAACTCGACGAGTTGCTTAAGCTGCGCGACGATGGGCGGCGCATGATTGCCGACCTGCAATCGCGCTATCGCGGCGAGACCGGGGTCGACTCGCTCAAGGTGCGGCACAACAACGTGCTCGGCTATTTCATCGAGGTGACGCCGCGCCATTCGGACAAGATGGGCGAGGCCTTCATCCATCGCCAGACCCTGGCCAGCGCGATGCGCTACACGACGACCGAGCTGGCCGACCTGGCGCGTGACATTTCCGAAGCCGCAGAGAAGGCGCTCGCGGTCGAGCTCTCCCTGTTCGACGATCTGTTGGGCGAGGTTGCGGCACGCGCCGATGCGATCGCCGCTGCCGCGAACGGCTTGGCCGCGCTCGATGTGGCGGCCGCGATGGCGGCGTTGGCCGGGGATAGGCGCTATTGCCGGCCGAAGATCGAGGACAGCCTAGCCTTCGAGATCGAGCTGGGCCGCCATCCGGTGGTCGAGGCGGCGTTGGAAGCGGGCGACAGCGCCTTCGTGCCGAACGACTGCGATCTTGGCGATGACAAGCGGCTGTGGCTGGTGACCGGCCCCAACATGGCGGGCAAGAGCACGTTCCTGCGGCAGAACGCACTGATCGCGGTGATGGCGCAGATCGGCGCCTATGTGCCGGCCGAGCGCGCCACCATCGGTGTCGTCGATCGGTTGTTCAGCCGGGTCGGAGCGGCGGACGATCTGGCGCGCGGGCGCTCCACCTTCATGGTCGAGATGGTCGAGACGGCAGCGATCCTTAATCAGGCCGGGCCGCGCGCCTTGGTCATTCTGGACGAGATCGGGCGCGGCACGGCGACCTTCGACGGGCTGTCGATCGCTTGGGCCTCGGTGGAGCATCTGCACGACGTCAACAAATGCCGCGCCTTATTCGCGACCCATTACCACGAACTGACCGGGCTCAACGCGCGGCTCGACCGGCTGGCGCCACACACCATGCGGATCAAGGAATGGGAAGGCGATGTCGTCTTCCTGCACGAAGTCGCGTCGGGTACCGCTGATCGCTCCTACGGAATCCATGTGGCGAAACTGGCCGGGTTGCCGCCGGTCGTGATCACCCGCGCCGAAGAGGTCCTGGCGACGCTGGAACAGTCGGAACAGTCCGGCGCTATCGCGCAGCTGTCGGACGATTTGCCGCTGTTCGCCGCGACGGCGCAGCGGGTCGCGGCCCCCGTGGAGACCAAGGAATCCGCGGTGGAAACCGCGCTCGCCGATATCGACCCGGACGGGCTCACGCCGCGCCAGGCGCTGGAGGAGCTCTACCGGCTGCGCGGGCTGTTGGACGAAGAATAGGGAGGGGAACAAGGATGGACTTCGCACTGCAAGGCAAGACCGCCTTCGTCACCGGCGGCAGCCGGGGGATCGGCAAGGCCTCGGCGCTGGCTTTGGCGGAACAGGGCGTCGATGTGGCGATCTGCGGGCGCACGCGCGAGACATTGGACGAGGCGGCCGGCGAGATCGAGGCGAAGGGTGTGCGCGCCTGGGCGTTCGAGGCCGATGTCAGCCGGCTGGAGGACATTCAGCGCTTCGTCGCATCCGCGACGGAAGCGGCGGGCGGCGGCGCCGACATATTGGTCAACAATGCGGTCACCTCGATCCCCGCTCCCTTCGACGAACAGACCGACGAAGACTGGCAATACCACATCAACGTCAAGCTGATGGCCTATATCCGCTGCGCGCGCGCGGTGCTGCCGCATATGCGGGAAAAGCGCTGGGGCCGGATCGTGAATATCGGCGGCATGACCGCCCGCATCGCCGCCCCGCTGCGGGTGACCAACGGCATCGTCAATGCCGGCGTGGCCAACTTCACCAAACAACTGTCGGGCCAGGTCGCGGGCCAGAACATCACGGTGAACTGCGTGCATCCCGGCTTCACTTTGACCGAACGGATGCTGAAGAATTTTGAACGCCGCGCCCGTGACGCCGGGGTCACCGTGGAGGACATAACGACCCAGACCGTCGCCACCATCCCGATGGGCCGCATGATCGAATCGCGCGATCTCGCCAATACGGTGCTGTATTTCTGCTCGCCGCTGGCCGATATAGTGACGGGTCAGGCCATCGCCGTCGATGGCGGCTCGGGCGAGGCGATCAATTATTGAGTAATCGAAGCGGGGACCTCGTGTCGTGATCGACTTCTACACCGCCGCCACGCCGAATGGCTGGAAAGTCGCCATCGCGCTGGAAGAGATGGAATTGGCTTACACGCCGCACGTGCTCAATCTCAGCGAGCGCACGCAACATGAGGACTGGTTTCTCGCCATGAATCCGAACGGCCGCATTCCGGTCATCGTCGACCGCGACGCGGACGATCTGACGATTTTCGAAACCGGCGCGATCATGCTCTATCTGGCGGAGAAGAGCGGCAAGTTCATGCCGAAGAGCCGCAAGGGCTACTACGCCGCCATGCAATGGCTGATGTTCCAGATGTCGGGCATCGGGCCCATGCAGGGGCAGGCGGTCGCCTTCGAGCGGTATTTTCCGGAAGACGTTCCGGCCGCCCGTAAGCGCTATCACAACGAAACCCGCCGTCTTTACGAGGTCCTGAACCGCCATCTCGCCGACCATGAATGGCTGGCCGACGAATATTCCATCGCCGACATGGCCAACTGGTCCTGGATCCGCAGCCACCGCTGGGCCCGCGTGCCGACGGAGGGCCTGGAACATCTGGAACGCTGGATGGCGGCGATGGCCGCGCGTCCCGGCTGCCAGCGCGGCGTCAACGTGCCGTCGCCGACGCGCACCGCGGACGAAACCAAGCGCAGCGGCGCGTCCATCACCACGACTTAGACGAAGCTGCGGTATGGGATAGGCTCAGCAGCCTTAATCATGAGGGGGCATGATCCCCGAACAGGGAAACATGTCGTCTACCGCCGCTTCCGAGTCCCGCCTTCAACCGCTGCTGCAGGGTTCGATCCCACCCATGCTGCTGCGACTGGCTGGGCCCAACGTGGTGGCCATGTCGCTCATGACCGCCGTCACCATCGCCGATGCGCTGTACGTCGGGCAGCTGGGGACGATGCCATTGGCGAGTCTCGCCTTGGTGTTTCCGTTTCAAACGCTGATGCAGATGATGGCCGCCGGCGCGATCGGCGGCGGCGTGACCTCATCGGTTGCACGGGCGTTAGGTGGTGACTCCCAGGAACAGGCGTCCGAGGTGGCCTGGCACGGGGTGATCATCGGCGGCTTCGGAGCGCTCGCCTATATGGTGGTGCTCGGAGCCTTCGCGCGGCCGATTTTCGACCTGCTGGGCGGCACCGGCCAGGCGCTCGAGGGAGCCGTACTTTACGCGGCCATCGCCTTCGGGGGCGCCGCCGCGACCTGGGCGTTTTACGTCTTCTCCGCGATCCTGCGCGGGACCGGCGATACGGTGATACCGGCGCGGGCGATCGTCGCGGGGAGCGTAATCCAGGTCGTTCTCTCGGGGGTGCTGACGCTTGGCTGGGGACCGTTCCCCGGTTTGGGGATTGCCGGCCCCGCAATCGCGATGATCGTCTGCCACGGTGGCGCGGCGCTCTATCTCGTCCTTTGTCTGGCCCGCGGGGGCGCGGCGGTCCGTCTGCGGCCATGCCGGATCCGGACCGCACCGATCGCCGATATCCTGAAGGTCGGCGGCATCGGGCTCATCAACAGCGTGACTGTTGCTGTCACGGTTGTGGTGGTCACCGGCGTCGTCGGCCGCTACGGCACGGAAGCGCTGGCCGGCTACGGGCTCGGTGCACGGCTGGAGCTCACCCTTACACCGATCGCTTTTGGCATCGGGGCGGCGCTGACCGCGGCGGTGGGGGTGAATGTGGGTGCCGAACAGTTCGCCCGGGCGCGCCGCATCGCCTGGACGGGTGCCGGGATGACCTTTCTAGTGACGGGACTGATCGGCCTGGTTGCCGCGCTGTTCCCCGGCCTTTGGCTTGACTGGTTCACTGGCGATCCGGCGGCCTATGGCTATGGTCTGCTCTATCTCGGTATCGTCGCGCCCTTCTACGGTTTGTTCGGCGGCGGTCAGGCGCTGTACTTTGCCAGCCAGGGCACCGGCCGTTTGGTTTGGCCGGTCAGCGTCGGCGTGGTGCGGTTCCTGGTGGTGTCGGCGACCGGCATGGCCGCGCTGGCGTTCGGCTGGCCGCTGGAGGCGGTGTTTGCCGGTGTCAGCGCTGGGCTCGCCATCACCGGTATCGGGTTGGCGCTGTGTCTGTTGGGACCGGAGTGGCGGTCGCGGGTTTGAGGCTTGATGAGACGGGAATGCAGGAACGAATCCTTTCGAAGATTACCGTGATCGACATGACCGAAGGTGTCGCCGGGCCCTACGCGGCGATGGCGCTGTCCGATATGGGCGCTAATGTCATCAAGGTCGAGCGCGCGGCCGGGGACTGGTCGCGGCCCACCGACCACGTCAATGTCGATGGCGAAGAAAATGCGAACTTCATCGCCCTCAACCGCAACAAGCGCGATATCGGGCTAGATGTATCGCACGTGACCGGCAAGCGGATCCTGGAACGGCTGATCGCCCGGTCGGATGTTCTGATCTCGAACTACCGGCCCGGGGTAATGGCCAAGCTTGGCTTCGATTACGACCGGTGCCAGGCCCTTAACGAGAGCCTCGTCTATTGTACGATTTCCGGGTTCGGGCAGGACGGCTCCTACGCGCAGAACCCGGCCAGCGACACGATCATCCAGGCGATGAGCGGCGTGATGGGCCTGGTCGGCGAGGTCGGCGGACCGCCGCTCCGGGTCGGCTTTCCGCTGATCGACATGGCCGCTGCCAATTCGGCAGTTCAGGCGGTGCTGCTGGCGCTTTACGGCCGGTTGTCGGGGCGGGGCGGCGCCAATATCGATATCAGCCTGATGGCCGCCGCGCTGGCGATGATGAGCGGCAGCTACACGCGGTTCTCGGCTTCCGGCAAACAGGCGGCGCGGCAGGGCAATCAGAACACCAACCTGGCGCCGGCCGGCGCCTTCAAGACCTCGGACGGGCGCTATCTCAGCATCGCGGTGCTGCGCGACGAGCATTGGGTCAAGTTCTGCGCGGCGCTGGAGCTCGGCGAATTGGCCAAAGACCCGCGCTTCGTGACGAACGCGTTGCGGGTCGAGAACCGCGCCGCGCTGGACGACGTCATCGTGCCGATGTTCGCGGCCCAGCCGGCGGTCGTCTGGCTCGACCGGTTGCGCGCGGCCGACATTCTTTGTGGGCCGATCAACGCGTTCGCCGATATCGCCGCGGACGCGCCGCTCAATGCGGAACTCCCGCTGGTCGACCCGCTGGCCCCGAACGTGCCGCACGCGGTGGCCCTGCCCATCCGCTTCAACGGGCGCTACGCCGAGACGGTTCGCCCGGCCCCGGCGAAGGGCGAACACACGGCGGAAATCCTCGCCGAATTCGGTTTCGAGGCCGACGAAATCGAGAAGTATTTCGACGAAGGCATTGTGTTTTCGCCGAAAAACGCCGATTGATGGCCGCAAGACAGCGTCACGAATTTCAGCAGCCCTCGCGATGACACGATCGGACCGCCAGGCCGGCCTCGACAAATTGAATACCCGCGTGCGGGAAGATCTGAGCTATCTGACCCTGCCGGCCAAACCCTGGGTGCCGCGCCAGAGCTACAAGGGACAGGCCGTCCGGGACGTCGTCATTATCGGGGCGGGCATGTGCGGTCTGGCGGCGCTGGCACAGTTGCGGCTGGCGGGGATCGACAATGTCGTCGCCTACGACCACGCCGCGCCGGGCCTCGAAGGCCCGTGGATCACCTTCGCGCGGATGCGGACGCTGCGCTCGCCGAAGACCTTGACCGGTCCGGCCTTGGGGCTGCCGGCGCTCACCTTCCGGGCCTGGTACACCGCACAGTTCGGCGCCGAGGCGTGGGACCGGCTGGACAAGATTCCCAAAGAACAGTGGATGGACTACCTGGTGTGGTACCGCCACATCCTGGAGCTGCCGATCGAGAACGAGGTGCGCCTGTTGGATATCGAAGCGGCAACCGACGATCTGGTTGCCCTGCGCCTTGAGGACCAATCGGGAACGCGGACGGAATACGCCCGGCATCTGGTGCTGGCGACGGGGCGCTCCGGGTTGGGCGGTGCCTACGTCCCGGATTTCCTGGACGGGCTCGATCCAGCACTGTGGGCGCATGGGGCGGACGAGATCGATTTCGGCGCGCTGAAGGGCAAGGACGTCGCGGTCATCGGCGCGGGCGCCACGGCGATGGACAATGCGGGCATGGCGCTCGAGCGTGGCGCCGCCTCGCTCTGCATGCTGATCCGTCGCAAGGAGATGCCGCAGATCAACAAGATGACGGGCATCGGCAGCCCCGGTGTCGTGCACGGCATCCGCTATCTGCCGGACGATTGGAAGTGGAAGTTCTACGACTATGTGGCCAAGGCGCAGACGCCGCCGCCGCGCAGCTCGACCCTGCGCGTCTCGCGCCACCCGAATGCGCGATTCTATCTGGACTGCGCGGTCACCGGCGTCCGCGCTGCCGGCAACCGCGCGATCGTCGAGACCAGCCAGGTCCCGTTCGAGGTCGATTTCGTCATCGCCGCGACCGGGTTCCGCAACGATTTCTTCGAGCGGGCGGAATTCGCCAGCATCGCGCCGCACATCAAGGTCTGGGGCGACGGTGTCTACGCGCCGGACATGGGGACGCCGCACCGGTTCCTCGTCGACTCGCCCTATCTCGGCGAATCGTTCGAGTTCCAGGAGAAGGAACCGTGTACGTGCCCGATCCTGTCGCGCATCCATTGTTTCAACGATGCGGCGATGCTGAGTCACGGCAAGCTCTCGGGCGACATCCCGGCCGTCTCCGCCGGGGCGGACCGGCTGATGCGCGGCATCGCGGCGTCGCTTTTCAACGCCGACCGGGAGAAGCAGTTCGAGGCGCTGCAGAACTTCGCTGCGCCAGAGCTGGAGGGCGATGAATGGACGGACAGCACGCCCGACCTTAAACCGAAGGACAAGATCGCCAGCTAGGCGCCCCCGCGTCGGAAAGGTAATAGCTAGGCGTCCCCGCGCTTTACGAAAGAAAGGCCGAAATCGTATGGAAGTTTGGCATCTCACGCCGCCCCGGCTCGACGGGATCGGGGCGCTGGCGGCGGACACGGAGGCCTGGGGCTTCGACGGGCTGGCGCTGACGGATTCGCAGAACCAAAGCCCGGACACCTATATCGCTCTGACCCTGGCGGCGCGCGAGACTTCAACGCTGAAGCTCGGGCCCGGGGTCACCAACGCGCTGACCCGCCACCCGGCGGTGACGGCGGGCGCGATCGCCAGCCTGCAGGAAATCTCCGGCGGCCGGGCCATGCTCGGCATCGGCCGCGGCGACTCCTCACTGTTCAATATCGGCCACAAGCCGGTCGGCCTGGCCCCCTTCGAAGCCTATCTGCGCGACCTGCAGATCTATCTCAGCGGCGGGACCCTGGATGCGAACGGTTATGACAGCACTTTGAAATGGCTGCCCAACATGACCCAGGCGAAGGTGCCGGTGGATGTCGCTGCGACGGGACCGAAGGTCATCGCCATCGGCGCGCGGCATGCGGAGCGGGTCACCTTCTCCGTCGGCGCGTCGGAGGAGCGCGTGCAATGGGCGCTGGCGCATGTGCGCGAGACACTGGGGCCGGAGGCGGCGTTGCCCGAGATGGGGCTCTATCTCAATGTCTGCGTCGATGACGACATCGACCGCGCGGCTGAGATGGCGCGCGGCTGGGTCGGCATATTCGCGCATTTCACCGGGATGCCCGGCGCTCCACGCGACCGCGTGCGGCAGGACGATCACCACACCTTCGACCGGCTGGGCGATTACGACAAGCAGCGGCACGGCAGGCCGGACGCGGCGCATGCGCAGGCGCTGCCGCTCGAGTTCATCCAACGCTTCGCAATCGTCGGGCCGCCGGAAGCGTGTGTCGAACGGTTGAACGCGTTGTGCGGGCTCGGCGTGCAGCGCCTATTCCTCACATTCCCGCGCCAGGATCAATTTGGTGATGCGGCGCGCGCCGTGACCGAACGGTTCGCCCGCGAGGTGTTGTCGCAGATCAAATAGCTGGGTTCTAGCCGAAATGATCGGCTAGAACCTTTTGCACCGCCGGGCGCGCCTCGATACGCTGTAAATGCGCGTGCGTCTTGGGCAGGGTCGCGACGTCGATCGAATCGCGCTCCAGCCAACGCGTGAGCGTGTAGAGATAGGGGTCGCACAGGCTGTAGCTTTCGCCCAGCACCCACGGCCCTTCGAACATTTCGCTTTCGATCAGCTCGAAGCAGGCGCGGACGGTCTCCGGCACCTTGCGTTTCATGTCGTCGAACGAGGATTGTTCGTCCGCCCAGCGGCTGCCGCGGCCGCCATGCGCGTGGGCGACATGCACCGTGGCGCAAAGGTAATTGTTGAAGGCTTGCAGCTGCGCCGTGGCGAACGGATCGTCGAGCGGCGCCAGTCCCGCCTGCGGATGACGTTGCGCGATGTACAGCAGGATGGCCGGCGTTTCGCTCAAGCTGCCGCGATCGGTCACCAGCGCTGGCACCCGCCCCTTTGGATTGACGGCCAGGAAGTCGGCGCTGCGCTGTTCCTCGTCGCCGAAACTGATCCGGACGGTTTCGTAATCGGCGCCCGCTTCTTCCAGCGCTATGTGCGAGGCCAGCGCGCAGGAGCCGGGCGAGTAGTAGAGCTTCATCATGCCTTGGTCCGCGATAGGGTTGCGATCCATCGAGTATAGGGAGCCTCGTCCGCGGGTCGACTCGTGATTTCGAGCTTGACCGGGTTGTGACCAGCGTTTGGGAAAATGGTTAGGACTATCGTCCTATTAGGACATATGTCCTAATTAATTAAAAGCTGGAGCACCGAACCGTGAGAGACACGCGAACTGAAATCGTCGAGGCGGCGGACATGCTGTTCTATCAGCACGGCTTCGACCACACCTCCTTCGCCGATATCGCGGACGCGGTGCAGATCTCGCGCGGAAATTTCTACTACCACTTCCGCACCAAGGACGAGATTCTCGCCGCGGTAATCGAAAGCCGGGTCGAAAACACCAGGGCGATGCTGCAGGGCTGGGAGGAGGCTTCCGGCGACAACCCAGCCGACGCCATCCGGTCCTTCATCCACATCCTTACCGACAACCGGGCGGACATAAAACGCTATGGCTGTCCGGTCGGTACCCTGACGGCGGAGCTCGCCAAGTTGAACCATAACGCTCGCGGCGAGGCCAATGCCCTGTTTGCCCTGTTTCGGCGCTGGCTCGCCAAGCAGTTCCGCGCGCTTGGCCGCAAATCGGATGCCGACGCGCTGGCCCTCCACCTGCTGGCGCGCAGCCAGGGTGTGGCGACCATGGTGAACGCCTTCCGCAACGACGCGTTCGTGCGCCGCGAGGTCGAAGCGATGGGCGACTGGCTCGACGCCCGCATCCTCGAAATTCCGTAAATGAACATCCAAGGAGAGACCGCGATGTTCATCGTGCTGCTGAAGTTTTCCGACAACAAGACCAAGGCCGGCGCGTTCATGGACGGCCACAAGGCATGGATACAGCGGGGCTTCGCGGAGGGCACCTTCCTCGTCGTCGGGGGGGCTGCAGCGGAACGCCGGTGGCGGCATCCTTGCCCATGGGATGAGCCGCGCGGCGCTGGAGGCCTTTGTCGCGGAAGACCCGTTCGTCGCCGAAGGCGTTGTCGCGGCCGAAATTCACGAGATCGCCCCGCCCGCACCGACGACCGGCTCGCCTTCCTCGCTGCCTGATGCTCCTGACAGAAGGCTGTCAGCAGGGCCGCGCTACACTGCGCGCCAAACCAGAAGGACACGAACCCCATGAGCAAGACCCTCCCTGGCCACGACGGCCGGCCGCGCTGCGGCTGGTGCGGCGACATCCCGGAATTCTTCCCCTATCACGACACCGAATGGGGCTTCCCGGTCGATGACGACCGGCGCCTCTTCGAGAAGCTGTGCTTCGAGAGCTTCCAGTCGGGGCTCAGCTGGCGCACCATCCTGAACAAGCGTGAGAACTTTCGCGCTGCCTTCGAGAATTTCGAACCCGCCAAGATGGCGCGCCTCACTGAGCAAGACGTGGAGCGACTGCTGCAGGATGCTGGGATCATCCGCCACCGCGGCAAGATCGAGGCGGTCATCAACAACGCGGCCCGCGTGCAGGAGTTGATCGCGGAGGAGGGTTCCTTCGCCGCCTATGTGTGGCGCTACGAGCCCGATCCGGACAGCCTCGGCCCGCCGCAAAGCCAGTCCACCTCGCCGGAATCCGTCGCCCTTGCCAAGGACCTCAAGAAACGCGGCTGGAAGTTCGTCGGCCCGACCACTGTCTACGCCTTCCTGCAATCCATGGGGCTGATCAACGACCATGTGGAAGGCTGCGTCATCCGCGAAGAGGCCGCCCGCGCGCGGGAGGCCTTTACGCGGCCGGTGTGAGTTTCGGTGTCGGGTGGGATATTTGTGGGTCAAACCGGTTTTCCCGCTCCGAGGAAAGGCTCTGCAACCGTCCGCTTTTAAGAACACACCCGTGCCATCCCGGCCAAGGTACCTCGCGCCGTAGAGCCGGGACCGAGGGATACGGGTAGTGCGGCTTGTGGGCTGGGCCCGGACTAAATTCGGGGCGACACGGTAGTCTTCTCTCCGAAGCATTTGCAGAGGTCCCCTCGATAGGGGAGGCTAGGCGAGTCCGGCTTCAAAACGTCGGCCACCTTGCAGTAGGGTTTCAGGAGACATCATCATGCAAGCGGATTACGTCATCGTCGGCGCCGGGTCGGCCGGCTGCGTGCTGGCCAACCGGTTGAGCGAGGATCCGGACAACCGCGTGATTCTGCTGGAAGCGGGCGGCAAGGATTGGAACCCCTATATCCACGTGCCCGCCGGCTTCATGAAGCTGCTCGACCACCCGACCATCACCTGGGGCTTCAAGGCCGACAAGGAGTCCGGCCTGAACGGGCGCGAGATCCCCTATCCGCGCGGCCGGGTGCTCGGCGGGTCGAGCTCGATCAACGGCATGATCTATATCCGTTCCCAGCCGGAGGATTACGACCATTGGGCGCAGCTCGGCAATCGCGGCTGGAACGGCAAGGACGTCTTCCCCTTCTTCCGCAAGGCGGAACGCTGGGAGGGCCCGGCCGACGATGTGCACGGTAAGGACGGCCCGCTCTACACCGCGCCCGGCCGCGACAAGCCCGAACTCTGCCAGGTGGCGATCGATGCCGGCGTCGAGATGGGCTGGGAATACCGCAAGGATCTGAACGATCTGCCGCACGGGCTCGGCGACCATATCGGCTGGGTTCAGCAGACCCGCGGCGGCCGCTTCCGGGCCAGCACCGCGCGCTCCTATCTGCGCCCGGCGATGGGCCGCGCGAACCTGCAGGTGGTGACCGGCGCGTTGGTGCACCGGGTGGTCCTGGAAGGCAAGCGTGCGGTGGGCGTAGAATTCTCGCGCGGTGGGTCGACCGAACGTGCGGACGCGGCGCGCGAGGTGATCCTCTCCGCCGGCGCCATCGGATCGCCGCACATGCTGCAGCTCTCCGGCGTCGGCGATCCGGACCATCTGGGTGGCATCGGTGTCGATGTGGCGCACGCCTTGCCCGGGGTGGGGAAGAACTTTCAGGATCATTTCATCGTCCGGGTGCAGGCGGACGTGGAAGGCATCGGTACCTTGAACGAGCGCTCGCGTGGTCTGCGCTTCGTGGGTGAGCTGATGAAATTCGCTTTCCAGGGCGGCGGCATGCTGACCTATGGCGCCTCCCTGGTCGCCGCCTCCTTCAAGGCGCTGCCCGAGTCCGCGACGCCGGACGTGCAGGGCCTGTTCTCCTCGGGCAGCTTCTCGCCCGGCCCGAAGCGGCAGATGGACAAGACGCCCGCGATGACCACAGGCCTGTGGCAGATGCGCCCGGAAAGCTGCGGCCACGTGCTGGCACAAAGCGCCGACCCGCGCACCCAGCCTGTGATTAACCCGAATTATCTGGCGGAGGAGCGCGACCGCCGCACCGTCATCGCATCGATCCGCATGGCCCGCGACTGGTTCGCCCAGCCCGCCTTCCAGCCCTATGTCACCGGCGAAAAGCTGCCGGGCAAAGACGTGCAGACCGACGACGAGATCCTGCACTTCGCCAGAGAAGTCGGCACCACCGTCTTCCACGCCAGCTGCTCCTGCCGAATGGGCCCCGACCCGATGTCGGTCGTCGACGACCGGCTGAGGGTGCACGGCATGGAGGGGTTAAGGGTCATCGACGCCTCGATCATGCCGACCGTGACCTCGACCAATACCAACGCGCCGACGATCATGATCGCGGAGAAGGGCGCCGCGATGGTAAAGGAGGACGCGCGCGCCGCGGTGGCGGCGTGAGCGAGATTCAGCCCATATAATCCGCCAGCGCCGCGTAGGACGCCTCGCGCGTCGCGTCGTCCGGGGCGACGACCTGGATGCGCAGATCGGTGGTGCCCGCTTCGGCATAGGCGGCGAGATTGTCCAGCACGTATTGCCAGCTGCCGATCAGATGCAGGTCGGAGGGATCGTCGAGTCCTTCATGCTTGGTCGCATTGGCGTAGGAGGGGTTGGACTGGTAGTGCGCTGCGATCTCGCGCGCCAGCGGCTTCGCCGCCGCGATATCGTCGGTGACGCAAAAGCGCACCAGCGCCACGACCCTGAGGTCGTCGGTCCGGCTGGCACGCTCGGCGCCCTCGCGCAGATGCGGCAGGACGTAGCTGGAAATCGTCTTCGGCCCGCATTGGCCGAGCGAGGTGCCCTGCAGCCGCTCCCCGGCGAAGCGCAGCATGCGCGGGCCCAACGCCGCCAGCAGGATCGGCGTAGGCGCGGCCTCGATGCCAAGCTCCGCATGCGCCGTGACCTGTTCGCCGTCGCTGTCCGCGGGTTCGCCGTTGAGCAGCGGCTCCAGGGCGGCGATGAATTCGCGGGTAAAGCTGAACGGTTTGGCCCAGGACAGGCCCAGCACTTCCTCGGTGTGGCGGCGCGACGCCGCGCCGATGCCGAGCGTGAAGCGCC
Source organism: uncultured Rhodospirillaceae bacterium (assembly GCA_913044215.1). GTDB lineage: Bacteria > Pseudomonadota > Alphaproteobacteria > UBA8366. Next base: position 23,329 of record CAJWOT010000027.1, read on the forward strand.
CGCCGAGCGCGTTCTGCGCCGTGCGGGTCAGCTGCGCGAGGCCGATCGGATGACGGCCGTAGAGCGGCGTCACCGAGGTGCCCATCTCACCGATCGCCGGGAACTCCGGTCCTATGCAGGCCAAGGTCAGGATCGGGTCGACGCCCATGGCGTGCGAGATCCAGAAACTGTCGAAGCTATGGTCGGCGGCGAAGCGGGCGGCAGCGCGTGCCTCATCCAGCGAGGCCAAGGTCGTGCCGCCAGCCAGCCCCCAGCGGATTCCAAAACGGTCGTTCGACATGATGCTGCCCTTTCCTGCCTATCGTATACGTTGGGCTAAGACATGGCACGGCGGCGTCGGCGCGGCAACTTCGGGGCGGAGATCGCGGTGGCGTTGGATGCGTTCACCGGCTCACGCCCGCTTCCTCGCAGTGATATTTTAGGTTCGCGAGGTAGACCGGTCGTGGTTCCGCTACGCGCGCGATGCGTAAAAATAGTCAGGAGTGGGCGTGCGGGTGACTATTATCCAGGTGCGAGGTGCTACATGACAAAGGGTAAGGCCACGTTCGCGTGGTAGGTTATTCAGATCTCATCCGCTTGCGATAATCCCAGCTCATAAGACGAATGGGCGCTATGAAAATGGCGGCTTCTTCATGCGCTCCGGCGAGCAACCAATGCCGAAATTGCGTTTCTTCCGTGCCGACATAGCGATTAGCCAGGCGTTCCAACAAGGCTGCAGCACCATCTTCCGATACCGTGGCAACGCCCTGGCCCCGAACGCCGTGATAAGGCGGTGTCTCGCCGGCAATCTCCAGCCCACAGCGCGGATTGTCCTCGAGAAATGCGATGACCTTCGATTGAAGCCGGCTCGCGCATTTGAAAACGCCGTCCTCGTAAAGGAACCAAAGTGACAGCACCACGGGCCAGCCTTCCTTGGACATGACGGAAAGCCGCATGGGGATAATCGACCGCGCAAGAAAATGCTCGATGTCATGCATCGACCACGGACCTGATAGCTTCAAACCAGCCACGTCTGACAACGCTCTCTTAAGCAAATACTCGCAATTAAAGTTAAGGCGCCTGCATGCTCAGGTTTAAGAACAAACCTAAGTAGTGCAGGCCCTATAATCAAACGAGCCGAAGAGTTGTTTACGCCGCTTCTCGAAGCTCTCTCAAATAGCTAAGCATCGTATCTGCATCGGAGACCTCATACGGGTCGGATTCACAGTTGTCGGAATAGCCGCTCTCAACGAACATCTCCTCGATAACACCGTCATTCACAAGCATGGAATAACGCCAGCTTCTCATACCGAATCCCAGGTTCGCCTTATCCACCAGCATCCCCATCTTGCGCGTAAACTCGCCGGTTCCGTCCGGTAAGAGGGACACTTTCTCGGCATTCTGCGCCCGACCCCATTGGTTCATGACAAAGGCGTCGTTGACGGACAGACAGATTACGTCATCGATTCCCGCCTCGCGAAACGCGTCGTATAACGCTTCGTATCGAGGCAGGTGGCTTGCAGAACAGGTTGGTGTGAATGCACCAGGCAAGGCGAAGAGAACAACTCTCTTGTCACGGAAAATCCCATCGCTTGTGACGGTGTCCCACCTGTAGGGGTTTTCTCCCGCGATGGATTCGTCACGCACGCGGATCTTAAAAGAGACAGCCGGCACGGTATTCAGCATAGACATCGGTAGGTTCCTTTTAGGGCGAGTTTCAGAATTGCGTTGGCCGCAAGAGTTAAGAATCGCGGCTGGGATGGCTTTGATGCGCCTTACGAAGAGCTTCGAGGTACTCGGCTCTTGTCAGTTGCGCATCGCCGTTTAGA
>CAJWOT010000028.1 GCA_913044215.1 uncultured Rhodospirillaceae bacterium
AACGTTATCTTGTACGGATTACCGGTCCGTGAGTTCTTGCCGAATACAGAGATGCCGGGAAACAGGTCCGAAATCGCGTTGCCTGACAATCTCTTGCCGTCTGCATCTTCGATGGCCTGGCTTGGCGCCAGCGACGTGTCCCCGGATGCGCGAAAAATCAGCCACATGAGATGCGCCACCTGTCGGCGGTGCGGGATTGTTTTGGTGGTGTCGGAATTGATGCGGTGGACGATGACCAGATCGCGTTCCGGAAACACGAAAGCGTATTGCCTTCGGTAGCCGGCCGCTAAGAAAACCGGACCCTTGATCCCAACCGAACGGAATCCGCTATCACCGGTCCACCACATGTACCCGTAACCGCGGTCCCGTTTGCCTGCCGAATGCGTTTTAGTGCTTTCTGCGACCCAGTTTTCCGAGACGATTTGCCGCTCGTTCCATTGGCCTTTGCGCAAGTAGAGCAAAGCGAAGCGGGCCAGGTCGCGTGCGGAGATACGAAACGGGTAGGCTTCATGCTCTGACTGCCAGCCGGTGACGTATTCGCCGTCCGAAGGTACATAATCCTGCATCTGCAGAGGCTTGGCGATGCGGTTGTCGAACGCTTCGAAAATATCTTACCCGGTCTGCCGGCGATAGATCGTGCCCAGCGCGTTGAAGTCCCAATTATTGTAGTGCCAGAAGGTGCCCGGTGCATGGCTGCCGCGTTCCGGTTTGGAGGCCGTCATCCGCCGCGTTTCGTAAAGTGCGGCGTGATAAATTCCTGAACGCGCCTTGATCAGGTCGCCGACGGTCGCTTGCTTTTCGATCTCGGTGAGGGACGGTTCGTTATCATCGATCCCGAGCTCTTCCAATGTGCTCGACAGATCGATCTTGCCTTCCTCGACTGCGATTCCGATCAACGCGCTCAACAGGCTTTTGCGGACCGGGTGTGCGGGCGATTTTACGGCAACGTCGCCCCATTCGGCGACTACAACACCGTTCTGCACGATCATCAGGGCGGTGGTGCCGATCGATTTCGAAAATTCGCGTTTTTTGTCCAAAGTCTTGGCGGACCAGCCCTGCGTCGCCGGACTGTCCAACTTCGTCCATTGCGCGCCGGGGACTCGATCTTCCTGCGCACCGGCCGCACTGCCGCCAAGCCACAGAACGACCACAGCGAGGGTTGTTAAGAGGCGCGCTGAACACATGCACGTGAATATAGGACCGTTTCAGGTCGAACCAACCGAGTGGCGACCGTGTCGCTTACTCCGCGATCTTCCCTTCTGCCTGATCCTGCGCAATCGCGTCGGCGTCGCGGTCTCCAGGCTTGCCATATCCGCCGCCGCCCGGCGTGCGCATGGTGATCGTGTCGCCGGTCTTGACGATGTGCTGCTGTTTCGGATCGACTAGCTGATCGTTGATCCGCAACTCGCCCTTGGCGCCGTCTTCGCCGCCGGCGATGCCCGGCGCGGCGACCCGCGTGCGTTCGGCCAGGAAGGCCACCGCCGTATTGGTTAGGGAGGTGCTTTCGAATTTTACTTCCTGACCGAGCCCGCCGCGAAACTCGCCCGCACCGCCGGAGTCGGGCCGCAGGGTCCGGTGATGGACGCGGAGCGGCGCCAGTTGCTCGATGACCTCGATCGGGGTCGTGGAGATGTTGCTCGGCCAGCTCAGGGTGCTTTGCCCGTCGGACTGGTTGGTGCCGCCCATACCGCCATTGAAGAAGAACAGCTTGGCGAAGGGCGCCCCGCTTTCCGTCACGCCTGACTGATTGATGCACCAGAGCGGCGATCCGGCACCCGCCATGATCTTGTCCGGAACCACCTTGGCCAGGGCGCCGAAGATCAGCGAGGGCACAAAGTGGCCGATCAGTGCGCGCGAACCGCCCGAGGCCGGGAATTGCGGGTTCAGGATGCAGCCTTCCGGCGCCTCGGCCTTGATCGGCCGGATCGAACCGTCATTGTTCGGCAGGTTCGGCGCGGCGGCGCATTTCACCGCATAGGCCGTCATGGCGTAGGTGTAGCACATGGCGCAGTTGATCGCCTTGTCGACCTGGGGTGCGGAGCCGGCGAAATCCGCCATGACCTCATCGCCATCGATTGTAAGCGTGACCTTGAGGTCGAGCGGTTCCGTCAGCCCGTCCGTGCTGATCGTGTTCTCATATATGCCGTCCGGCAGCGCCGTAATCGCGGCGCGCATGGCCCGTTCGGACCGCGATTGGATTTCCGTTGCCAGATCATCGAGCGTGTCCAGCCCGTACTCCCGCATGAAGGTATCGATGCGGTTGTCCATCAGATCGAGCGCGGTTATCTGAGCCCAAAGGTCGCCGACCACCTCGTCCGGCGCGCGGACATTCTTGCGCAGCAGGTTGAAGAAGGTTTCATCCGGTTCGCCGGCGCGGATCACCTTCATGATCGGAATTTGGAGGCCTTCCTCGAACACCTCGCGCGGTTCGGGCGAGCGAATCTTGCCGCCGATGTCCGGCGCGTGTGCCGTGCTGCCGGCGAAACCGACGATTTTTCCTTTATAGAACAATGGTTTGCCGACGCTGATATCCGGCAGGTGTCCGGTCCCCATCCAAATATCGTTGGTGATCAACACGTCGCCGGGTTGCAGGGTTTCGGCGGGGAACTCGTCCAGGAAATGACGAATGGTGCGTGGCAGGGTCCCGATGAAAGACGGAATACTGTCGGTCGCCTGCACCAGCGAGCGGCCCGCCGCGTCGGTGATGACGCAGGAGAAATCGTGGCTGTCGCGCACGACGGTCGAGAAGGAGGTGCGGACGAGCGCCGCCGCCGCCTCGTCGACGATCGAGACGAGCCGGGTCCACAAGACTTCCAAGGTCGCGGAATCGAAGGAAGCGTCCGTCATGAGTCATCCTCTGGCAGTGCCACCAATAGATTGCCATCCGGATCAACCTCGATGGTGGCGCCGGGGCCTACAATCAGGGTCGATTCGTTTTCCTCGATGACGGCGGGGCCGTCAAACCGCTCTCCGGCCTTTAAGCCGGCGCGATCATAAACGGCAGTATCGACATAATCGTCGAACTCGGGGAAGCGTACCGGTCGCGTATGCGGCGCGCCGGCACCGTCGCTCGTGTCGCCTGTCGCCTTGAAGCCGACGGATTCTCCGGGCACATCAGCCCGCAGCGAAACACGGATATTGATGATCTCCGCATTCACGTCCGGCGGTGTGCGCGAAAAGGTGCGGCGGTAGGTGTCCTCGAACGCATCCAGCAAGCTTTGCGCGGCGCTTGCGTCGTAAGGGCCGTCCGGCAGGGTCGTCACCACCTCGAAGCCCTGTCCGATATAGCGCATATCGGCGAGCCGGGTGATCCGGGCCTTGCCCGCGTCAAACCCCGTTTCTTCTATCACCTTCGCGGCATCCTCTTCGAGTTCCCGGTATGCCGCTTCCAGTTTGGCCCAGTCCATCTGTTCCAGGCTGCTGGCGATGGTCACGACCCTGTCGATCCGTGCCGGGGCGATCAGCAGACCAAGCGCCGAAGCGACACCGGCCGCCAGCGGGCAAATCAGCCGCCGGACGCCCAGCTTCTTGGCAACATAGTACGCGTGTACCGGACCTGCGCCGCCGGTCGCCAGCAATGTGTATTGCCGGGGATCCTTGCCCTGTTCGGCGATGTGAACCCGGGCGGCGCTGGCCATATTCTCGTTGACCACGTCATAGATGCCGCGGGCCACGTCGACCACGGACAGGCCTGACCGGTCGGCGAGCGGTTGCATCGCCTGTTGGGCCGCGTCGCGGTCGATCTTCATGCTGCCGCCGGCGAAATAGTCGGCATTCAGGAAGCCGAGAAGGAGGTCGGCGTCGGTGACCGTCGGTGCCGATCCGCCGCGGCCGTAGCAGACGGGGCCCGGTTCGGAGCCGGCGCTCTGGGGCCCGACCTTCAACAGCTCCATATCGTCGATATGCGCGATGCTGCCGCCACCGGCACCGATCTCGATCAGCTTGATGGCGGAGATGTTGAGTGGCAATCCGCTGCCCTCGGCGAAGCGTTTTTCGCGCGCTGCCTCGAAGTGATAGTCGACATGCGGTTCACCTTCGTCGACGAGCGCCAGTTTTGCCGTCGTGCCGCCCATGTCGAAGGCCAGCACATTGTCCACACCGGCCTTGCTGCCGAAATAGGCGGCGACCAGCGCGCCAGCCGCGGGGCCGGATTCGAGCAGCTGTACCGGCGACCTTTTTGCCTCTGCGATATGGGTCAGACCGCCATTCGACAGCATCATGAAATAGGGTGCGCCGATACCGAGCGCCGCCGTCTTGTCGACCAAGCGATCGACATAAATGTGCGCCAGCGGTTTCACATAGGCATTTGTTACCGTCGTCGAGGTTCGGTCGTATTCCCGGATTTCCGGCGCGACATCGTGCGATGCGGTGACGATCAGGTCGGGATGCTTCTTGGCGATTGCAGCGAGCGCGGCATCCTCATGTGCCGGGTTGGCGTAGGCGTGCAGGAAGACGATCGCTACCGATTCCGCCCCCGCGGCGCGCAACGCGTCGACCTGCTGCAGAAGCTCACCCTCGTCGAGCGGCGTGATTTCGCTGCCGTCCGGCGCCATACGTTCGGTCACTTCGAGCCTTAGGTCCCGGGACGCCAGCGGTTTGGGCATTGCGATGTGGATGTCGTAAAGCTCGTACTTCCGTTCCCGTCCGATCTCCAGGACGTCGCGGAATCCTTTGGTCGTGATCAGGCCGGTCCGGGCGCCCTTGCGTTCGATCAGGGCGTTGGTGAACAGCGTGGTGGCGTGCACGATACGGTACAGCGATTCCGGCGCGACGCCGCCCTCAAGCAGCTTCTCAAGTGCTGTCAGGACACCGCGAGACGGGTCGTCCGGCGTTGTCAGTTCCTTGCCTTTTGCGATACGGCCCGTTGCGCGGTCATAGACGACGAGATCGGTGAAGGTGCCACCGATATCGATGCCGAGGGCGTGCGTTTGGTCCAACGGTCAGTCCCGGAGTGGCAGCTCTTCGCCGTCCGGCAGCTGCGTTTGCGCGACGTTGAGCGTCATCGAGATGATCGTGTAGTAGCCGCACAGGGCGATCAGTTCGACCGCACCGGCCTCGCCCAACTGCTCTACGACCCAAGCATAATTCTCGTCGCTAACATTCTGCTTTTCATGCAGCTCGGTGCAGAATTCGTAGACCGCAGCCTCGTCGGATTTGGTGAAGCTCGGCCGGCGGCGTTGCGCCATGGCGTTGACGATCTTCTCGTCGACGCCGACCTCCAACGCGATTTTCGCGTGCGCATACCACTCGTATTGCGCCGTCCAGAAACGGCCCGTCGCCAGGATCGCGATCTCGCGCAGATTGTCCGGCAGGGTGCCGTCGAAGCGCAGCGACGCCCCCATGCGTTGGACGGCGTCGGCGACACCGGGATTGTGCAGCAGCGCGGCGAAGGGGCCGCGAACGCTGCCGCGCGGTCCTGCTGCGATCGCGTCGTGCGCTTTTTTCTGCGCCGGTGACATATTTTCCGGATCGATTGGGCCTAAGCGGCTCATGTAACTCCCCTCATAAGGTATTTGGATTTGAGGTCCAGATTACCGATCCACGGCGGTGGGTAAAGGGAGCAGCGCGATTGTTACGGTTCTTCAGGCGGGTTAGCATAATCGTCTTGGCCGAGGAGATCGCATTGGCGAAAAAGCCTTCCCTGAAAACCGCACGCAAGCGCCTGACCGAAAAGCGGCAGGAATTGCTGGCAATCGTGGAATCAAGCAAGGACTCGCGCAAGCCGGTCGAGCTCGATCAAAGCAGGGTTGGCCGCCTCTCTCGGATGGACGCGCTTCAGGATCAAGCGATGGCTTTGGAAACCGAGCGCCGCCGGGAGATCGAAATCCGGCGCATCGATGCGGCGCTGGCACGGGTCGAGTCGGGAGATTACGGGTATTGCCTCACCTGCGGCGAGGACATCGAACCGAAGCGTTTGGAATTGGACCCGGCGACGCCGGTTTGTATCGATTGCGCGCGATGAAAGGCTCTAGCGCGCGGCGTTGGGTTCCGCAGGCAAGGAGAACTTCACGGCCGTACCGACACCCAGCTCGCTTTCGATGCTGAGCGTGCCGCCATGTTTTTCCACGAGATGCTTTGCCAGATAGAGGCCGAGCCCGGTGCCTTCGAGCTGATCGGAATCGGTGCTGTCGACCTGCGTGAAGGGTTCGAGAATGCGGGAGATATCCCGCTTAGCGATGACGCGGCCGGTATCCGTCACGGTGAATTCGATCCCGTTATCCGCTGAACGTTCGACCCTTACAGCGATCTCGCCACCTTCCGGTGTGAATTTGATCGCGTTGGTCAAAAGATTGAGTAGAACCTGCCGCAGCCGCAAGGTGTCGGCGCGTACGGTCCGCAGCGTGTCGTCGATCTGTAGTTCCAAACTCAGCCCGGCGCTGGTCAACCGGTCTATCACCATGACCTCGCATTCGCGCAACACGCTGCGAATTTCGACATCGACAATACTGATCGAGAATTCGCCGGTATCGAGTTTCGCCGCATCGAGGATGTCGTTGATGATCGGCAACAGATGTGTGCCGGAAGCGTTGATATCCTTCGCGCAGTCGATGTAGCGGTTGTTGCCGATTTCACCGAACACCTGGTTCTTCATGACCTCGGAGAAACCGATAATCGCGTTCAACGGCGTGCGTAATTCGTGGCTCATATTCGCGACGAATTCTGTTTTCGCCGCATCCGCGCGCTCCGTCAGCTCTTTAGCGGCAAGGAGGGCATCCTCCGTTTGCTTTTGCTGTGTAATCTCCGTACCGGTACCGCGATAGCCGACGAACTCGCCACCTTCGTCGAAATAGAGGGCACCACTGACCGAAAGCCAGACCGTCTCACCGGTCTCTTTCGTTCGCGGGTGCACGAAGTTCCGGAACGGCCGATGCACCGCGAGATCTTCGAGATGGGCTTCCCATACTCTGGGGTCGAGTGTTTGCGCGATGCCGGACTCTTGCCGTGTCTTGCCGAGCAGCCATTCTGCCGGAACCCCGGTGACCTCGGTAAAGCGCTCCGGGAAGTAAGAGAACCGCAGATCGCTATCGGTTTCCCAGAACCAGTCCGATGTCGTGCTGGCGAAATCGCGGAATTGCTTTTCGTTCTCGTTCAAGACGAACTTCGCCGCCCGCCGTAGCTCCAACTCATCGACAACCAACTCGGCCATATCGTCGAGAATGTCCAGTTGCTTCTCGCTTAGCGCCCGGGGCTTCGTATCCATGGCACAGAGGGTTCCGATACTGGTCCCGTCCCGCGTGCGCGGCGGCATGCCGGCATAAAATCGGAACCCCGGCGGGCCGGCGACGAGAGGATTGTCGGCGAACCGGCTATCAACCCGGGCATCACCGACGACCAAACGCGAATTTTGCGTGACCGTCTGGTCGCAGAACGCGCCCTCCCGCGGGCATTCCTGTACATTCGCACCGATTGCGGATTTGAACCAGATCCGATGCGCTTCGACAAATGTGATGAACGCGACCGGCGTGTCCAACGCCGCGCTGACAATCCGCGTAATCCGGTCGAAGAAGGATGCTTCTGCCGGCGCATCGACGATGGCATACCCCTCCAAAGCCGCCAGCCGCATGCGGTCCTGATCGGACAGCATGTCCGTATCCGGTGACGCTGAGTATGTCGAGCCCGAGCTAATTGGTGTTTCCTCGTGCTTCAACGTCGGGCGCAAATTTCGGAGCGCTTGGTTTGCCTGTGTCGATATTCCGGAAGTGCGGAAATCTCTGTGTAGAATACTCCAATTTGCCAAATTAATTTGTAGAGAAATTAGATTTACGTTTCCTTAAGAAACTAGTTGGTTCGACCAGCGCTGTACGCCATCTCAGGTTGTTATCGATCGATAAAACTGCGGCCGATATATTGCTGATGAACCTGTTTGGTGCCTTCCCAAATTTGACAGATCTTCGCGTCGCGCATCAGCCGTTCCACCCGATATTCCTTAATATACCCGTATCCGCCGTGAAGCTGCACCGCATCGGTCGCGATACGCATGGCGACATCGCCGGCCCGCATCTTCAGCATCGATGCCTCGACGCTGAAATCGTCCGCGCCGTCATCCACCATGCGGGCCACATGCCACAGCAGAGTCTCGCACAAGGCCAAGTCCGTCGCCATGTCCGATAGCAGGAACTGGATGCCCTGGAAATCGATGATCGGCCGGCCCGATTGACGACGCTGGTTGATATAGGCCGTCGCATCCTCGAAGGCGGCGCGGGCTATTCCCAACGCGTGAGCCGCGACGCTCGGCCGTGATTTGTTCAACGAAGCCAGAAGGATCCGTAAACCGTCTCCCGGCTCGCGCAGAAGATTGGCGCGCGGAACGCGGCAGTCGTCGAAGGTAAGCGGCGTGGTTACCGAGGCGCGCATGCCCATCTTGTCTTCGGGCTTGCCGGCGGAGAAGCCCGGGGTTTCCTTTTCTATCACCAAGGCGGAGATGGACGCTTTATCGTCGTCGATTTCCGACCACTTGCCAAAGACCAGGTAGAAGTCCGAGACGTTGCCATTGGAGATGAACGTCTTGCCGCCGCTGACGATGATGTCATCGCCGTCCGGCGTGAACTTCGTCACCATGCCTGTCGCATCCGATCCGGCGTTCGGTTCCGTGATGCACAACGACGCCAGCGCCCCTTCCGCCAGTCTTGGAAGAAACCGCTTCTTTTGATCGTCTGTGGCGAAATCGATGACCGGTTTCATGGCGTGAAAATTGGTTGCCCAGATGATCCCCGTCGCGGCGCAGGCTTTGCTGATCTCCCGCACGCAGGCGAGATAGGCGCTGAAGGACAGCGCCGCGCCGCCAAACGCTTCCGGCACGAACATCGCGTTGAGCCCCAGCGCGTTGATCTCCGCAACATTGTCCCAGGGAAACTCGCCGCTGGCGTCATAGGCAGCCGCCCGCGGCGCGATCTTGTCGCGTGCGACGGTCCGCACGCTGTCGAAGAGCATCGCTTCGTCTTCGCTAAGCGAAACCGTTGCGTCCAAATGGTCGAAGAGCTTCATGCGTCGATCCTAGAGCGCAACCGATTGCGCGCCATCGAGATATATGGTTTCGCCGGTCAGGAAGGGAATGTCCTCGGCAAACAGCGCAGCGACAAGCCGGGCGACATCGCCGGTCTGTCCCGGCTTCAGCATCGGCGCGCGTTGGCGCAGCCATTCGCGGGTCTTCTCGTCGGCGAAAAAGTCGTGGTTGAAATCCGTTTCGATATAGCCGGGAGCGATATTCATGGCACTGATTTCGTTCCGCGCCCATTCCACGGCATGGCAGCGTGTGATTGCAGCGATCGCGGCTTTCGACGCGCAGTATGGCAGATTGCGCGGCACGCCGATCTTGTCCCAGAACGACCCGATATTGACGATCGCGCCGCCGCCGGCATCGCAAAGGTGCGGGTAGGCCTCCCGGCTTACCATCATCACCGAGGTCGCGTTGGTGCGCATCACGTGGTCGTAATCGGCGACGGAGAGCTCCGCGCTCTTATGCTCGACCAGCAGACCGGCATTGTTGACGAGACCGTTCAACTGTCCCGCGTTCCTGACCAACGCAGCGAGTGCTTCGGTGACGCTGTTTTCGTCGGTCACATCGCAGGGGAAGGGGAGTAACGTCGCGCCCTCCGGCACGTCGTCGGGCAGGCCGCCGCCACGCGACAGGCAACCGACGGTGAATCCGCGTCGCCCGAGCTCCCGCGCGATCTCGGCGCCGATACCGCGGCTCGATCCGGTAACGGCGATAACCTTCGCGTGCTCAGCCATCCTTGAATTCCGGTTTGCGCTTCGCCAGGAAGGCGGCGGTGCCCTCGACACTGTCCTCGGTCTGGAAGGACATGGTGTTGAGATCGGCTTCGACCTTTAGCCCCTCATAAACGGGCAGGTCGAGGGCGCGCTTCACCGCGTCGCGGGCGAATCCCAGAACCGGCAAGCTGTATCCCGTGAACTCCCGCGCAAATGCCATGCCGGCCTCCAGCGCATCGCCTTCGACGATCCGGCTGACCAGACCGATCCGCTCCGCTTCCTCGGCTTCCACGGTGCGTCCGGTCATGATGAGTTCGAGCGCGCGGCCTTCGCCGATCAGCCGGGGCAGACGCTGCGTCCCACCGTAGCCGGGGATCAGACCGAGCTTGATTTCCGGCAACCCCATCTTGGCGTTCGGCGTTGCGATGCGGAACGTGCAGGCCGAGGCGAGCTCCATACCGCCGCCGAAGGCGTAACCGTTGATGATGGCAACGGACGGAATCGGGAAGGTGTCGAGCCGGGCAAATGTGCGCTGCCCCGCTTCCGCACCTCGCTTCGCTTCCGAGAGGGAGCGGCCGGCCAATTCGCTGATATCGGCACCGGCGCAAAAGGCTCGGTCACCGGCGCCGATGAAGAGCAACGCGCGCGCATCGGACTCGGCGACTTCACTGAGTGCCGCGCCAATATCCTTGACGATCTGGAAGCTTAGCGCGTTCAGCGCCTCCGGCCGATTGAGGGTGATGATGGCGAACTCGTCGCGCCGGGTCAGTTCAACAGGCATGTTTCAGCTTTCCTTGTTCGGTCGTGTGAAGCGGATCGGTTCCGGTGCAATCTTGCCTTCCCGGGCCCAGGCCGCCAGTTCGCGCTTCAGGATTTTGCCGCTCGCGGTCAGCGGCAGCGCCTCCATGACGATGTAATACTCCGGCATGTATTGAATCGACAGGCCCGTCTCATACAGGTGCGATAGTAGTTCGTCGCCGGCTGGTGCGCCTTGCGCGGCGGGAATGATCGCCAGGCCGACTTTCTCGCCGAGCCGTTCATCCGGCATCGGAAAGGCTGCAGCCTTTTCAACACCGGCATGCTTGATCGCCAAATCTTCGATCTTTGCCGGATGCACGTTATGGCCGCCGCGGATAATGATGTCCTTTAACCTGCCGACGATTTCCAGGCAGCCCTTCTCGTTGAGCCGGCCGAGATCGCCGGACAAGAACCAGCCATCGCGGTTGAAGGAACTCTCGGTTGCCATCTGATTGTCGAAGTAACCGAGCATCAAACAGGCACCCTTGCCGCCGATCTGGCCGACCTCCCCGACCGGCACTTCGATATCGGGGTCTTCCTGGCTGAACAGTTTCACGCGGTAACTCGGCCCGCCGCGCCCGCAGGTGCCGGTGATGGTCTCCGGATCGTCGTCGGGGAAGGTGTATTGGTGCGACGAATTCTCGGTCATGCCGTAGATGTTCTGCGGCTTGATCCCCTGGTCAAGAAAGGCTTGCGCCGTTGACGGCGGGATGGGTGCTCCGGCCATGTAGAACAGATTGACGGAACCAAGCCGCTGCAGGCCGCGCTCCGCCTGGTCGGCCAAAATGTCCATCGCGTGGGTTGGCACGCCCATGACATAGGTCGCGCCGGTTTCCACAATCCAGTCCAGCGGTTTCATCTCTTCTGGCGGATCGTTGACCACCAGCTCACCGCCACTGACAAGGACCTGGGCGACGGCGACCCAGGCGATGTGGTGGCTCAACGGGCTGAGCGACAGCAACACCGTATCATGGCCATGGCTCCAGTCGCGCACCATGTCGCGCGGGTTGGAAAGCAGCGTGTTGTGCGAGTGCATCACGCCTTTCGGCTTTCCCGTCGTTCCTGACGTGAAGGCGAGATAGCAAATTCTGTCCGAATTTCTGTCCGGCGCGGTCTGATCGCCTCGCGGTGCGTCCGCGCTTGGGAAGTCTGTTCCGGGATTGCGACCCTCGGGCAGGCGATAGACGCGCCGCATCGAGGGCAGCTTCTGAAGCGCAGCGGCGAATTCCGTATTGGTTTCGGTGAACACCGCTGCCGCACCGAGGTCCGCCAACAGCTTCTGGATGTCCTCATTCGTGTAACTCTGGTGCAGCGACGGGTTGCAGATATAGCCGTTGCGGGCGCAAGCCAGGAAGACGATCACGGCTTCGACCCGATTGGTCAGCCAGATCGCGACCCTGTCACCCTGACGGAGCCCGGATTCGTGCAAACTTTGCGCGACCGCATCGGTCCAGTCCTGGACCTCCCGCCATGTCAGCCGGCGCTGGCTATCGCGCAGGGCGAAAGCGTCGGGCCGAGTATCTGCGTGGCCGGCGACGAGGGAGTAAAATGTGTCGTCGCGCCACAATCCTTCATCGTAATAACCCTGTGCCTCGCGCGGATCGTGCCGGGTCAGCAGCGTGCTCATCGTCCGGCTTCCTGGCGCAGGGAGTCGTTGCCGTAGAGCAACCGATAAAGGCCTCGGTTAACCGATCCTGCACCGCGATCCCGAAAGGATTCGGATGACAGGAATTTACGGCAGGCGGCACGCACCAACGCCGGTTCCGTGCCATCGACGAAACAGGCCCACTCCACGGTCTTGTCCGGTTCGTCGCGCATCTTGCCTTCCGTCGTATCCGTCGCCGTCCGGTTGCGGGCACTACGGAGCAATTGGGCGCCGGTGATCCCCGGTTCCTCGAGTAAGGCGGGCAGGGCGTCCTGCTTCAGCCAGGCAATCAAGGGAGGCGAAGCTTCGGCGCCAGGCTTCGGCCGGAAGGACGCGACGGTCACCCCGTAGCCCCGGCCAACCCGGGTTTCGACATCCAGGACGGCGCGGATCAGCCCCTGGAAACCGGGCATAACCTGCTGCGTCCAATCCGTGGGATTGTTCAACGCCTTGCGATAGGGCGCGCTGGACAGGACGTCCGAGCCGGTCGTGTCGTACAACGCCATGTATCGAGGTTTCCCGGAGATCGCGCGATAGCGGCGCCCGCTCAGAAACCCCGGCACGTCGCAGCGTTCATTGACGTGCTGCCGATTGTACCATTCGTTAAAGTCCGCCTCGGCGTCTGCCTTGGCGTCGGTCCAGACCGTGAGAACGGCCCCGGCGTCATAATTCTGCACCCTTGTGCGCCTCTGTGATGCGGTTATTGTGGCGCAATCCCACCATGTCGGCGGACGGTTTGTCCAGCCGAGGGGTCGGGTCGGGGGACCCATGACAAAGATATTACTGCTGCAAGGCGCGAACATGGTCTGGCTCGGCAAGCGCGAGCCGGAACTTTATGGCACCACCACGGCCGAAGAGCTGGACTCGCTCATGCGCGAACGCGCGGATTCATTGGGCATCCAACTCGATATTTTCTACGCCAACATCGAAGGCGAAGCGATTGCCCGTATCTATCAAGGGGCGAAAGACGGCATCGATGGTCTGTTGATGAATCCGGCCGGCTTCACCTATGCCGGCTTTGCCCTTCGGGACTGCATAAAGGCGGTCGCACTGCCCTATGTGGAGGTGCATATGACGAATATCGAGCGCCGGGGCACGCGGTCCGTTCTGGCTGAAGTGGCGAACGGTGTCGTTGCCGGTCTGGGCGTTTCCTCCTATTTACGGGGCCTTGACGGGCTGCTCGACGTGATCGGCCTCGAAAATCAGGACGGGTGAAGACCGTGAATAAACCGCAGCCGCGCTATCTGAGAATCTCCGAGGAGTTGTTGAGCGATATCGGCGCCGGCAAATTTCCCGTGGGGTCCATGTTGCCGACGGAGCTGGAGCTGTGCGAACGGTTTGAGGTGAGCCGGTTCACCGTGCGCGAGGCGCTGCGCCGTTTGCACGAAATGGGGCTGCTGCATCGGCGCCGTGGGTCGGGCACCGTGGTGTGATCACTGGAGCCGCAGGCGGCGATGGTGCAGGCGCTGGATTCGATGTCGGCGATGCTGCAATACCCGCCAGAGACTCAGATCAAGGTCCAAAAGACCGAGAGCATTACCGCGTCAGCTAATACGGCCAACTTGCTGAACTGCAAGGCCGGCCGCAAATGGGAGCGGATAAGCTGTCTCCGGTGGATTGACGGGACGCCCATCGCCTGGACCGATATCTACGTCCTGCCGCGGTATAAAGCCGTCGCGAATTCGATCGGTGAGGAGACGAAACCGGTATTCCAACTTCTTCTCGACGAATTCGATGAGACCGTTGCCAATTTCCGGATCGAAATGTTTGCAAGCAGCGTCACGCCGTAGATGGCGGAAGTGCTGGACGTCGACGTTGGGGCGTCGGCGATGACCATTGTGCGCCGTTATGTCGGCAACCGGGACCGTACCTTTGAAGTGTCGGTCAGTGTGCACCCCGAAGGGCGGTTCACCTACGCGATGGATTTGGAACGGGAATCGGGCGTTCGGGGCTAGCGCCGGTTTTGTTGCATCGCCTCGAAGGCGGCTTCCCAATTGCGCCCGTCGAACGTCGCCATCTTGTACGCCGCCTCCCGCAAGTCGAAATCGTCCAGGCAACGGACGTTGACGTTGAACTTGTCCGGCGCGGTGCGCGGATGTGAATAGGTGTGAATGCCGCAATTTTGGCAGAAGAAGTGGCTCGCGACCTTCTTGTTGAATTGATAGGCCTTTAAGGCGTCGGCACCGGTCAGCAGACGGAACCGGTCTCCGGGCACCCGGTGGTGCACCGAACCCTTCTTGGTACATATCGAACAGTTGCAGTCGCCGAGCTTCGACAGGTCCGCATCGACTTCGAAAGTCACTGCGCCGCAATGGCAACTGCCGTGATAAGTCTGCATCGCTTCATCCTCTCCTTTGTCTACGCTAAAGTTTGCCACAGGCGGTGCCGCGCCGCAGTATCGACAACCAAAAATCAGACACGGGGCAGACTCCATGGGTGTATATCGCAGCTTTCTCTTCGCGCCCGGCAACCATCCGCGCAAGGTGGAGAAGGTGTTCGATGCCGGCTCCGACGCCGTCATCCTCGACCTGGAAGACGCCGTCGCCAATGTCGAGAAGGTCGCGACGCGGGACGTTATCGTCGAGGCGCTGCAGCGCCCGCGGCGAAATTTGGGGTATGTCCGGGTCAATTCGTTTGAGACCGAATTCTGTTTCGGTGATATCGACGCGATCGTTGGGCCGGGGCTGGACGGGATCGTGCTGCCGATGGTCGAGAACCCGGCGCAATTGATTGCGGTCGATTGGATAGTTGCGAATCTGGAGCGGGCGCGGGGCCTGGAAGTCGGCGCGATCGATATCATGCCGATCCTGGAGACGGGGAAGGGAATCGCCGCGCTGCCGGACATCGCCGGCTGCGGCAGTCGCGTCAAGCGCATGGCGTTCGGCGCTGGCGATTACACCTACGACATGAATATGGATTGGACGCTGGACGAGGTGAATTTGGACGATGCGCGCTCCCGCATGGTGCTGGCGTCGCGCGCCGCCGACCTGGAGCCGCCGGTCGACACGGTGTGGATCCATATCAAGGATTTGGACGGTATCCGGGCATCCTCTGAGCGCGCGAAACAGATGGGGTTTCAGGGCAAGATGTGCATCTACCCGCCCCAGGTCGCCATCGTGAACGAGGTCTATAGCCCGACCGCGGCCGAGATCGAACACGCGGAGAAAGTCGTCGCCGCCTTCGATGAGGCGGAGAAGGCGGGCTCGTCATCGATCCAGCTCGACGGGTACTTCATCGACTACCCGATCGTCTACAAAGCGCAGCGCATTCTTGACGCAGCGCGCGCCATACGTGCGCAGGAAGCGGGGTAGAGGATGGCAACGAACGCCGCTGATCAGGAGGCTCTTGACCGGCTTTTTGCCGCACAGCCGGCCTGGACCGGGGTGATGAAGGCCGGCGAAGCCGTCGGCCTCGAAAATCACGTGTTGCTGCATAGCGGGCCGCCTGCGGAAACCGGACACGTGATCCCAACGCTCAATTCCGCCGCAGTCGCTTGTGTATTTGAAGGCTGGGCGAAGGATCTCGACGAGGCCGACGCGCTGATCGCGTCCGGTGAGGTGCGGTTCGAACCGGCTCAGGACCGCAATGTCGCGACACCGTTAGCGGCCGTTGTGTCCGCCTCCATGCAAGTCGTGCAACTGTCCGATCTGAACGGTTCGGGAAAGCCGGCCTACGCCCCGCTCAATGGCGGTGGGACAGGGGGAGCGCCGGCGGCGCGGTACGGCCGCAAATCGCAAGAGGCCCTCGATCTTATCCGCTTTCTGAATGACGATGTCGCACCCGCTATCGCGGCGGCCTCGGCGGAGCCGATCCCTTGGCTCCCGATCGTCGATGAGGCGTTGACCCGGGGCGACGACGCCCACCTTCGGCATCTCGAAGCGCACAAGACGCTGGTTGAAATCCTCAGAAACCGACTCCCCCCGGCATTTACGTCATCGGACGTCGGCGCATTCGTTGCTGAGTGGCCGATTTTCCACCTGAATTTCTGGATGGCTGCTGCGCGCTGCGCGCTGTCCGCCGCCGCCGGCGTCGAGGGCAGTGCCCTCGTGACCGCAACCGGCGGAAACGGCGCACAGTTCGGCTTGCAGGTGAGCGGCTTGCCAGGCCGCTGGTTCACCGCACCGGCAGCCGTTCCGCGCGGCAATGTTCGCGAACCCTATACGTTGGACTCCTGCACGGGGGCCTATGGCGACAGCGCGCTGGCGGAAGGATTTGGATTGGGCGCGATGGCGCTGTCCTATTGTCCCGACATGCAGGCCCTGCACAACGGGTACTACGATGACAGCATTTATACCCTGCCGAAGAAGCTGTTGATGGGACCGCATCCGGGTTTCCCGCGCTCCGGCGCCCGGGCCGGCCTGTCGGCACGGGCGGTCGTCGAGACCGGGGAAACACCGGTTATCGAACTTGGTCTTGTCGAAAAGACCGGTGTCGATGGGGGCCTCGGTGCAGGGTTGTACAGTCCGCCGTCGGGGCCGTTCGAGGCCGCCTGCGCCGCGTTGGCGGCCGGTTAGGTCACGGCGGAACGGCTTGCTTGCGCTATTGCGGAAACGCTGGTCCTACGCCGTAAACTCCAAAACGGTATCGAAGTCGGGTAAGCGAAGGGTGATCCTGTCGGCGGCGTTTTGTATGAGGAGCTGAGAGCCGGTTCTGTCGAGGCATGTCTTTACCTGCGTAAGATCTGCCGTTTGAAACCGGATGGCACCGAATAGTGTCGGCCTATGATCCGTCGGCGATGCCAGTTCGCCATAGCGGGTGCCATAAGTTTCGGGTGACAGTATCAGGATTTCAACATCCGCAGTTTTTATGGCGTAGCCGTCATCGGACTCCGTCCTATTGCAGCCCAGCAAAGCGGCATAGTCGTTTGCGACCGATGCTGGATCCCGCGTCACGATCGTGAACTGGGAAATTGCGCAGACACCGTTGGCGTGACCTTGATATTCCGGGCGCCAGACAAGCTCCGTTGTACGATGTTCGCAAAAATAGACGCGTCCACCGTCGAAGGCGCCGGGCTTCACGTTGATATTCTGGAAACGCGCCGTTTTCTCCTCGCCATCGAGGTTCACGGGCCGGCTCGCATCGACGGGCTCGCCGCCCTGCACCCCAATGGATTTAAGGTGGTCGTATGTTTCCTGCGCGCTTGCCGCCTTGAAGACCAGCCCATTGATGCCGACCGGCGCATTGTCGAGGTCCGGACGCGACCCGGTACCGTCCGATGGCAACCCGACAATTTCCAAATAATCGGTTCCGAACATTGCCAGGTGATTGACCGATCCGAGCGACTGTTACCCGCGCGGCGTCAGTGAAAATCCGAGCGCGGAAAATATTGCATGCGCGTCTTCCATCCGGCGGCCGATATAGACAACCGCGTGATCCAGTCTGGCAGCACTCATCGACAAGCTTCCCTTGTGTTAGTTGTGCCGACCGTACCACCTTTGCGGTTGGTCCGTCTCCGGGGATCTCAAGTGACAAGTCCGAAACGAAGGCAGCCCGATCCGGCCTGGCGGCGCTCTAACGAACCTCGAAAACCAGCTTACCGCGAAGGTGTCGAGATTCGCTGATGCGGTGGGCTTCGGTGGCCTCTGAAAGGCGAAAGGTGGTTATCTCGGGCACGCGGATGGCGCCTGTCGACACCAGATCGACGATACGCTCCAAATGGGGGCGGTCGCGGTTGACGGCGGGGCGCAGCGCCCGAACATCGTCACGCGGCGATCTCGGTGCGTCCGGTCCCGAGGCGATGAAGGCGATGCGTCCGCCCGGCTTCAGGACATCGAAGGAGCGCATCGCCACGTCGCCGCCCACGGTCTCGAACACGGCATCGCAGTCGGAGACCAACCCGGTGAAATCCTGCGTGGTGTAGTCGATACAGTCATCTGCGCCGAGGGCGCGAAGGTAGTCGTGGTTCGTCGCACTCGCCGTTGTGATGACATGGGCGCCGATCTGCTTAGCCAGTTGGATGGCGAACCCGGCAACGCCGCCGGCGCCGCCTTGGATCAGGATCGTTTCCCCGGCTTCAATTTCGAGCGTGTCCTCAATTGAAATTAGCGCCGTCAGGCCGGTGGCGGCCAGGGCGGCCGCTTCAATGTGCCCCAGGCTCTTCGGCTTTTGCGCCAGGATCGACGATTTGATCGCGATCTTCTCCGCATAGGCGCCTTCCTGGCCGACCTCGCAGACGCCGAAAACTTCGTCGCCCGCGGCCACGTCGGTCACGCCCTCACCAACCGTCCGGACGACACCGGAGAAGTCGCGGCCGAGAATATAGGGAAAATTCGTTACCGGACCGCTCGCGCCGGACCGGACTTTCCAGTCTGCCGCGTTGACGCTAGCGGCATAAATGTCGACGACGGCTTCGCCCGGCCCGGCGATGGGGTCCAGGACGTCGCCAAATTGAACGACCTCGGGCCCACCCTGCGATTCGATATAGGCAGCCTTCATGACGACGCGCCTGGCGCACAAATCGTCGCAGGCAGGCCATTCCAGCCGTCCAATGCGCGGGTAGCTTCGGTGTCGCTCTCGATCATTGATTTCGATTTCCCTTGTGAACAGACCGACGATATAACCGTCTGGCGGAGGAGGTGAAAGCACCTTGCAGAAATACTCGATCTTCTCGCTCGCCCGGAACGCCTTGTCGCGCCATGAGAATTGGCGCGAAGCCTGGCGCAGTCCGGAGCCCAAGCCGGAGTATGATGTCGTCATCGTTGGCGGCGGCGGGCATGGGCTGGCGACCGCATACTACCTCGCCAAGGAGCACGGCATCACCAATGTGGCGGTCGTCGAGAAGGGCTGGCTCGGTGGCGGCAACACCGGGCGCAACACGACGATCGTCCGGTCCAACTATCTGTGGGACGAGAGCGCGGGCCTTTATGAGCATTCGCTGAAGCTCTGGGAAGGACTGTCGCAGAAGCTCAACTTCAACGTCATGTTCAGCCAGCGCGGCGTCCTCAACCTGGCGCACAATCTCCACGATCTGCGCGAACTTTCCCGCCGGGTGAACGCCAATCGGCTGAATGGCATCGATTCCGAAATTCTCGACGCGCAAGGCGTGAAGGATTTCTGCCCGCTGATCGACACCTCCCTGACCCTGCGGTACCCCGTGCTGGGCGCCTCGCTGCAGCGTCGCGGCGGCGTCGCGCGGCACGATGCGGTGGCCTGGGGTTTCGCGCGGGCGGCGGACGCGCTTGGCGTCGATATCATCCAGAATTGCGAGGTGACCGGCATTCTGCGCGACGGTGATGCGGTGCAGGGGCTTGAAACCAGCCGCGGCACCATCAAGGCGAATAAGGTCGGCGTCGTGGTGGCGGGCCATTGCAGTGTTCTCGCCAACATGGCCGGGTTCCGCCTGCCCATCGAGAGCCACCCGCTGCAGGCGCTGGTCTCGGAGCCGGTCAAGCCGGTTCTCGACTGCGTCGTCATGTCAAATGCGGTGCACGCCTATATCAGCCAGTCCGACAAGGGCGAGTTGGTCATCGGTGCGGGCATCGACAGCTATGTCTCCTATTCGCAGCGCGGCGGGTTCGACGTGGTCGAGGACACGCTGCACGCCGTGGTCGAACTGTTCCCCATGTTCAGCCGCATGCGCATGCTGCGACAATGGGGCGGCATCGTCGATGTCTGCCCGGACGCCAGCCCCATTATCGGCAAGACGCCGGTCCAAGGACTGTATTTCAACTGCGGCTGGGGGACCGGCGGCTTCAAGGCGACGCCGGGCTCTGGCAACGTCTTCGCCCACACCATCGCCCGCGACGAACCGCATCCGTTGAACGCACCTTTCGCCCTCGACCGGTTCACCTCCGGCGCGCTGATCGACGAACACGGCGCCGCCGCGGTCGCGCATTAGGGGAGGTGAGCGGAACTATGTCAGGCGTATCGCCGTCCACTCCCACCTCGGTCCTCCCCCCTCAAGGGGGAGGAGGCGTTGTTTCGACGTCAAGTAACTGTCCCTTCCCCCTTGAGGGGGGAAGGTTAGGATGGGGGTGGACGGCGACGTCGTTCGATTTGCTGCGCCACTGTCCGAAAGGGGAGGGCTCCCCATGCTGCTGATCCCCTGTCCCTGGTGCGGCGAGCGCGACGTGCATGAGTTTCATTGCGGCGGCGAGGCGCACATCACGCGGCCGGCCGGCGCCGACACGATCGACGACGCGGCCTGGGCCGACTACCTCTTCATGCGGCAGAACCCGAAAGGGCTCTATTACGAACGCTGGAACCACGCGCATGGCTGCCGCAAATGGTTCCATGTGGTGCGCGATACGGTCAGCGATCAGATCCTCGCCGTCTATCAGATGGACGAGGCGCCGCCCGACATCCCGGGGCGCAGCTCGTGAGGCGGCAGCGTTTCCGACTGCCCGACGGGGGCCGGGTCGACCGTGCCGCCGAGGTCGCCTTCAGCTTCAATGGCCGCCGCTATTTCGGCCACAAGGGCGACACGCTCGCTTCGGCCCTGCTGGCCAATGGCGTGCATCTGGTCGGCCGCAGCTTCAAGTATCACCGACCGCGCGGCATCTTCGGTAGCGGTTCCGAAGAACCGAACGCGCTGGTCCAGCTCGGCGCGGGGCCCCGGACCGACCCGAACATGCGGGCCACCACGGTGGAGCTGTTCGAGGGGCTGCGCGCGACCAGCCAGAATTGCTGGCCCAGCCTGCGCTTCGATTTACGCGGCATCAATGACCGGTTCTCGGCACTGCTGCCGGCCGGCTTCTACTACAAGACCTTCATGCGGCCGGCGCGGCTGTGGATGTTCTACGAGAAGCATATCCGCAAGGCGGCGGGCCTCGGCCGTGCCCCCGATGGCTGCGACCCTGACCGCTACGAACAAACTCACGCCCATTGCGACGTGCTGGTGATCGGCGCGGGACCGGCCGGACTGGCCGCGGCGCAGGCCGCCGGCGCTGCCGGCGCGCGGGTCATCCTGGCCGACGAACAGGCGGAACTCGGCGGCAGCCTGCTGTCTGAGCCGGGACGGCATATCCAGGTCGGCGATGGGACGCCAGCAGACTGGCTTGGCGCGACCCTGGCGGGATTGGCCGGCATGGACGAAGTCACGCTCCTGCCAAGGACCACGGCCTTCGGCTACTACGCGGACAATTTCGTCGGGCTGCTGGAGCGGGTCGGCGACCACCTGCCCGGCGACGACGGGATGTTGCGCCAGCGCCTGTGGAAGGTGCGCGCCAAGCAGGTCATCCTGGCAACCGGCGCCATCGAACGGTCATTGGTCTTCGCCGAAAACGACCGGCCGGGCATCATGCTCGCCGGCGCGGCGCGGACCTACGTCAACCGCTACGGCGTTGCACCGGGATCGCGGACCGTGGTGTTCACCAACAATGACAGTGCCTACGCCGCGGCACTCGATATGGCCGCTGCCGGGGTTGGCGTCGAAGCGGTGGTCGATCTGCGCAACCAGGTCGAGGGCGATTGGCCGCGTCTTGCGCGCGAGGCGGGCATCCCGGTGATGCAGGGTCACACGATCACTGGCACCAGAGGACGGCACAGGGTCTCGGCCGTCTCGGTGATGCGGCTGAACGACGCCGGCGATGGTGTCGCGGGCGATGTCCGCCAACTGAAATGCGATTCCGTCGCCATGTCGGGCGGCTGGAGCCCCGCGGTCCATCTGTTCTCGCAGGCGCGCGGCGCGCTGACTTTCGACGAACAGGAAGGCACGTTCCGGCCGGGCGAGGCCATGCAGGCGGTCCGGTCGGTCGGGGCCTGCGATGACGCGGCGAGGTTGGCCGACTGTCTGTCGGCGGGGGTCGAGGCAGGCCGTTCGGCGGCACTGGATGTCGGTTGCGACGGGGCGCAAATTGCCGCGCCGGCGGTCGGCGAACCGGCGTTGGGGCCGATGCAGCCCGCGTGGCGCGCGCCGTCCGACCGCAAGGGCGTCCGCATGTTTGTCGATTTCCAGAACGACGTGACGGCGAAGGATCTCGATCTCGCGGTGCGCGAGGGCTACCACTCCATCGAGCACGTCAAGCGCTACACCACCACCGGCATGGGCACCGACCAGGGCAAGACCGGCAACGTCAACGCGCTGGCCATCGTCGCCCAGCAACTCGGCGCGGAAATTCCGGCGGTCGGCGTCACCACCTTCCGCGCGCCCTACACGCCGGTAACCTTCGGCGCGATCACCGGCAGCCATGTCCGCGGCTTGTTCGATCCGGTGCGACGCACCCCCATGCATGATTGGCATGTGGAGCAAGGGGCCAAGTTCGAGGATGTCGGCCAGTGGAAGCGCGCTTGGTACTATCCGCGCGGCGAGGAGACCATGCGCCAGGCCGTCGACCGCGAGGTCAAGGCGGCGCGCGACGGTGTCGGCATCCTGGACTACTCGACCCTCGGCAAGATCGACATCAGAGGTCCCGACGCGGCGGAATTCCTCAACCGGGTCTACACGAACGGCTGGAAGAAACTGGGCGTCGGCCGTTGCCGCTACGGCGTGATGCTGCGCGACGACGGTATGGTGATGGATGACGGCGTCACCACGCGGCTGGGCGAGAATCATTTCCTCATGACGACGACGACCGGCAACGCCGCCAGCGTCCTGTCCTGGTTGGAGGAATGGCTGCAGACCGAATGGCCGGACCTCAAGGTCTACTGCACCTCGGTGACCGAACAATATGCGACGGTCAGTATCTGCGGCCCGAAGGCGCGCGACCTGCTGGCCGGACTGGCACCGGATATGACACTCGACCCGCAGAACTTCCGCCACATGTCGATGCAGGAAGGCACGGTGGCGGGGATCGCGGCGCGGGTGCTGCGGGTCAGCTTCACCGGCGAGGTCGGGTTCGAAATCAACGTGCCCTCACGCTACGGCCGCGCCCTTTGGGATGCGTTGATCGCAGAGGGCGAACTGCACGGCATCACGCCTTACGGCACGGAGGCGATGCATGTGCTGCGCGCGGAGAAAGGCTTCTTCATCGCCGGACAGGAATCCGACGGCACGGTGACGCCGCTCGATCTCGGCATGGACTGGATCGTCAACTGGACCAAGGGCGACTTTATCGGCCGCCGCTCGCTCAGCCGGTCGGATACGGTTCGCGACGACCGCAAGCAGCTGGTTGGCCTGTTTACGAGCGACCCGGAGACCGTGCTGGACGAGGGGACGCAAATCGTCGCCACGGTGAAGGACAAGCCGCCGATGGACATGATCGGCCATGTCACTTCGAGCTACTACAGCCCCAATCTTGGCCGTTCGATCGCCATGGCGATGATCCAAGGCGGCCGCGGCCGCAAGGGCGAGACGCTGTACGCGCCGATGCCGGACAAGGTGATCGAGGTGACTGTCACCGACCCAATCTTCTTCGATCCCGATGGGCAGCGGCTCAATGGCTGATGCGCGGAGTCCCCTGGCGCATCTTGACGGCGCGACAGTAATAGAACGCGACGGCGTTCGCCTCGCCGAGAATCCGGATGCGGGGAAGGTCAATCTGCGCGGCGATGCCGGCGATGCGGTGTGGCTCGCCGCCATCCAGGCCGCGGTCGAGATCGACTTGCCGCAGGCGCCGAACACCTCGACGGAAACCCCGCCCCTGTCAGCGCTCTGGCTCGCGCCCGACGAATGGATGCTGGTCTGCGCCGACGGCAGCGAGGGCGACGTCGTCGCGTCGCTGGAGGGGGCTGTGGCGGAGTTCCACGCCTCGGTCGTCGACGTGACGGACGCGCGCACCGTATTCCGCCTGTCCGGCGCCGGCGCCCGCAACCTGCTCGCCAAAGGCTGTGCCCTCGATCTCCACCCGCGCGCCTTCGGGTTGGGCGACGTCGCGCAGACCATGCTCGCCAAGGCGGCGGTCATCCTGCATCAGACGACCGATGACGCGGACGAGGCCGGTCCCGTCTTCGACATCTACGTGCCGCGGTCGTTCGCGGACTATCTTTGGAGCTGGCTCACCGACGCGATCGGGTGAAGGGTGTCGTTGCGCTAACGATCAGTCGGCCGACAAAATCAACGCCGAAGCTTTTCCGGAATGCGGCGCAGGTCGGCCGAGGTGAATTCAGCTAGATCTCGCCTTTGGTCATTCCGGAACGGACGTGCCGCCCCGCCGTCACCGCCAACCGCTGCCGCCGGACATCTTGACGGTGTCGGCGGTCATGAACTCGCAGGCGTCGGAGCACATGAACAGCACCAGCTCGCCGACTTCTTCCGGCCGCCCGGCTCGGCCCATCGGATTGGTCGCGATCGCCGCCTCCAGCATCCCGGGCTCGTTAATGTCTTGGAACGGCGTGTCCACGATGGCGGGGGAGATGGACAGCACCCGGATGCCCCGGTCGGCAAATTCCCGCGCGGCACCCATGGTCAGCGTATCCACCGCTCCCTTGGCGGAAGCGTAGTGCGGTGACTTGCCGGGGCCACCCATGCGGGCCGCCATGCTGGCCACGTTGACGATCACGCCCTGGCCTCGATCCAGCATGTGGGGAAGGGCCTCTTGCATCGCATAGAAGGTGCCTTTGACATTCAGGTCGTAGGTGCGGTCCCAAAGATCGTCGTCGATCTCCAGGAATTTGGCGCGTTTGATGGCTGAGCCCGCGCTGTTGAACAGAAAATCGACTTGGCCATAGGTATCGATGGCTTTGGCGATCATGGCTTGGACGCTGTCGCGCTGGGTCACGTCCACATGGATGCCGATCGCCGCGCCGCCCGCCTCTTCGGTCTCGCGCGCGGCGGAAACGGCGCTTTGTTCGTCGATATCGGCGCAAACGATATTCGCTCCCTCGCGTCCGAAGATCGTCGCCGTGGCCCGGCCGATACCGCTGCCGGCGCCGGTAATGACGAGGGTTCGTTCCTTAAAATAGTCCGGTGTCTTGGGCATCGTTTCACCTTTGTGTCGTTCTTACTTTTGGAAGGAAGCTTAAGCGACGCTCCGGTCAGGAGAGCCGGCCTGGGACGTCCCGACCCATATAGCATAGATCGAGATCGCATCTTACGGTTCGCTCGCGTTCGACGCCAACCGAACAGCAGATCGGCCAAGCGCGGGCCGGAAGGTTGCCAGAAGA
>CAJWOT010000029.1 GCA_913044215.1 uncultured Rhodospirillaceae bacterium
ATTCTGATCTGCGCCCTCTGGCTGCCGCTGATTCGGTTGGCCGAGAGGACGTCTTGCGTCATATTGCTCATGTTGCTTTTGGTCTACCTAGCGTTGCGACGAGTAAAATAGCGCAATCCGAAAACACCCGACAGGTTCGTAATCACGGGCTAGATGCCGATTGCCGGATTTTTCGCCAGCGCCAGGATCGTCACGCTGCAGGCAAACAATCTAATCGCCTGTTGAAACAGCTACTTCCCAAGCAGCTTGTTCAGGGTCCCACCCTCGCTGTATTTGCCTTTTTCGGGCACGCCTTTAACCTTCTCCTTCGCGACACCGTTCGCACCGCCAAGAAACTTATCGAGGTTCAACGTCCCAACGGCCTGGGTGGCGCCGTTGCTGACGGCTTTGATGATCTGGTGTACTACTTCACCGGGCGACGCTCGCCCTGACTTCTTGCCGATATCTTTCAAATGGATCGCGAGCAAAGGCGCCCCCAATGATTTACTGCCGAGCGCGGAGGCACTGACATTGACCTTACCGTCGCGAATATAGAGATTTTCGATCACCAACTTGACGTCACTTTCTATTTGGTCGCCTCCGCCGGTGTAGGCTTCGACATTCTTCTGGATTGCATCGATATTGCTACCCGCCGAGCCGATCTCATAGATGATCATGGGCGCGGCGATTACGACTTCCTTTATCACGATAGCTTCCCCGCCGATCGAATCCGTATCGAGCGTGACGCTCACCTGACCGAGCTTGAACACGTGGTCGCTTTCGAAGCCTGCCGGGTTCCCCATGGTCAGGCCGCTCAAACTGCCGGCACCGGAGGTTGGCGACAGTTCTACCTTGTCGAGGGTGACCTCTGTCTTCGTAATCTCCGAGCCGTAGGTTTCGATCGCAGTCTTGACAAGCGCGTCCAGGTTGCCCACGAACCAGTAAACCGCGATGGCGACGATAACAACGGTCACCGCAACACCTATAATAACTTTCTTCACAAGGAACCCCTTACGTTTTAAACGCCATAGTGACGTGATTTCGTAAGCGGTTCCAGAATGTTCGAATGATCGCTAAAGAGTTCACCTGGAGCCCAATTCTGCCATGTTAGGCAATAGACGTAACAATCGTCCGGCCCGAAACAGCATTGCCTTTGGCGCCAAAATCCCAGTATTTCTTAAAATCGACGTGCAGCGTTATTGCTGACCAGCGGATCGATGAGAACCGCGGTTACTTTCTGCTCGGCAAAGCATCGATCCAACGCCAGCTGTATGATTTTCGTTCCATAACCTCAGCTAAGATCGGTTTCCTCGCTAATCCAGATATCGATCGCGCTCAGGTTACGCTCGATGTCCCCCAATAGCGCGTCTCCTCTCACGCGGGGTCGATCATCTGAATGAAACCGATAGGACGGCCAGCTTACACGGCGATCATAAACACGGACTGCGGGGAAGCTCAGCTTCCCAAACGAGCACAACGGCACCACCGCCGCCTGTAGTCACATGGGTTTGACCCCCCTCCCCCGATAGGGCAAAAATTCGAAACCATCAGGGATAACAGCCCGAAATTTCATGGCATCACTCGTCCTTGAAATTGGCCACCCATATGGCGCCAAACACCAACCTACCATCAACGGGAACAGCCCTTCACACCCCTTGCGGTCGCGTGTATCACTGCGGGCTTGAATGAATGGAATGTTCTGGAGGGGCCAAGGATGTCGAAACTCGTTCCGCCGCATGGGGGCGGCCCGCTCAAACCGCTGCTGGTCGGCGATGCCGAACGCACAGAGATCGCAGCGCGGGCCGAGTCGTTGGTCCGTATCACCCTGTCGAGCCGCGAGCTGTCCGACCTGTTCATGTTCGGCATGGGCGCCTACACGCCGCTCGACGGATTCATGGGCGAGGCGGATTGGCGGGGCGCCTGTACCGATATGAAGCTGGCGAACGGCCTGTTCTGGCCGATCCCGATCACATTGTCTTGTGGGCAGGACCAAGCCGACGCGATCGCGAACGGCGAGGAAGTCGCGCTGATCGACGAGGACGGGAGCCTCGTCGGCGTCATGACGGTCGCAGAAAAATACACCATCGACCGCGCACTGGAGTGCCAGAGTGTCTTTGGCACGACTGATGAAGGCCACCCTGGCGTCCAGAAGGTCATGGAGCAGGGTGCCGTCAACCTGGCCGGTCCCGTATCGGTCCTATCGGAAGGCCATTATCCGGAAACCTACAAAGGCCTGTATTACCGGCCAGCGGAAACCCGCACCCTGTTCGAGGAAAAAGGCTGGTCCACGGTCGCGGCATTTCAGACGCGCAACCCCATGCATTGCAGTCACGAATTCCTCGCCAAAGTGGCCGTCGAGGTCTGCGACGGAGTCCTGATCCACCAGGTGCTGGGCGCCTTGAAACCGGGCGACATCCCGGCCGATGTCCGCGTCGACGCGATCCAGAAGCTGGTCGACGGCTATTTCGAACCGGGAACCGTGATCCAGGGCGGCTATCCGATCGAAATGCGCTATGCGGGTCCGCGCGAGGCGCTATTGCACGCATTGTTCCGACAGAATTTCGGCTGTTCGCACCTGGTCGTCGGCCGCGATCATGCCGGCGTCGGCGACTATTACGGCCCGTTCGACGCCCACCATGTTTTCGACACGCTGGATGAGGGCAGTCTGGTCACCAAACCGCTGAAGATCGACATCACCTTCCACTGCCATCAATGCCAAGGCATGGCGACGGGCACCACCTGCTTCGATCAGGGCGAGGGTGCCGCACCGCTCAGCGAAGCCGAACGGATCGCCTTCGCCGCCAAAGTCGCCACCGGTGAAGAAGCGGTTCGTCCCTGCGACTATCCGCCGGACACCAAACTCAACATCTCGGGCACGCGTCTGCGCGAAATGTTCGCCAACCACGAAGCGATTCCCGCCGAATTCAGCCGTCCGGAAGTGGTCGAGGTCCTGCAGGCCTACTATGACGAGATAAGTTGATTGGCAGTCGCGGCGATCGAAGGCGTCGGATTGACAGCCAATGGGCCCTATACTACACACGTCGACAGCTTTTAGTCAGGCTATATCGCCTTAACACGTAATGTGACTTGCAGGTTCAAGGGGTGCCGTGGCGCCCGTTACGTAAAGATCCTATTCGGGGTAGTTTAATGTTCAGCACCAATCCCTTCGCCGAACTGTCGGCGTCGATCGATCCCGCCATCATGCAGACCTATGTGATCGTCATGATCCTGTGCGTGGTGCTCGGGACGCTGTTCGATATCATCCACAAGAAGAGTGCGAAGTACTTCTTTGCCAATTGGCGGAACGCACAGCAAAAAGGCTCGCACCAGGTTGGCGGCGGCGAAATCGTCTCCCTGGCGGTTCAGACGGCCGTCGTCGAGGTTGCCACCTCCGGCGAATTCTGTAATCCGCAACGCCGGTTCGCGCATCTGCTGACGATGTACGGTTTCATCGCCTATGTCGTTGCGACCGTCGCCATGGTCTTTGGTTACGAGACGTCGGCGGCAACACCGGCGATTTGGCCGGCCCTCTGGACGCTCGGCGCCCTGCTGGTTTGCGTCGGCGGGTACTGGTTCTGGTTCTTCATCCGTGTCGATGTGGCCGCGGAAGGCAGTTCGCCTTTCCGTTTCATGCGCGCCGACCTTTTCATCGTCTCCCTGCTGTCGAGCACGACCTTCGGTCTTATCTGGGCTTTCCTGCAAGCGACAGGCGCCGGCGGCACGACGATCTTCCTCGGCCTCTATATCATCGCGACGACGATTTTGTTCGGTGGCATTCCTTGGTCGAAATTCTCGCACATGTTTTTCAAGCCCGCTGCGGCGCTGCAGAAGCGTGTCGAGAATGCCAATGGTTCAAGGAGCAACCTGCCTGAGCCAGCAGACAAGCCCGAGACACTGGGCAGCGCCCGCACCCTGCCACGCCACTATTAATTCGATTTCATTCGATCTTCGATACAGGAGATAACGGAATATCATGCCCACTTTCGTTTACATGACACGCTGCGACGGTTGCGGCCATTGCGTCGATATATGCCCGTCCGACATTATGCACATAGATAAAACCTATCGCCGTGCCTATAACATCGAACCCAATATGTGCTGGGATTGCTATTCCTGCGTGAAGGCCTGCCCACAAAATGCTATTTCCTCTCGCGGGTACGCTGACTTCGCTCCACTTGGCCACAGTGTCCGAGCGCTAAGAGAAGAAGAAAAAGGCACGATCTCCTGGAAGGTAAAGTTCCGGGACGGCCGCGAAAAAAATTTCGTGTCGCCAATTCGCACTACCGCATGGGGGTCAATTCAGTCTCCGCAGGACTACACTGCACCCAACGCTGGCGACTATAAATCCCAAGAGCTATCTCATGAGCCAGATGCACTGAACATTGAAGGCGGACTGCCTGTTTTGGATTCATCCAAGCTCAAAGAAGGAGTCAGCTGATGGGCTTGTTTGGAGGCAGAAAAACCATTCGCGTGGAGTCGGACGTGCTCGTCGTCGGCGGCGGCATGGCCGGTTGCGGCGCGGCGTACGAATCCCGCTTCTGGGGACGCGACAAGAAAGTCGTCGTTGTCGAGAAGGCGAATATCGAGCGCAGCGGCGCCGTCGCACAGGGCCTGTATGCGATCAACTGCTACATGGGCATGCAGTGGGACGAGAACCAGCCCGAGGATTTCGTTGAATACGCCAGTAACGATCTGATGGGCCTCGTGCGCGAGGATCTGGCCTACGACATCGGACGGCACGTCGATTCGACCGTGCATAAGTTTGAGGAATGGGGCCTGCCGATGATGCGCGACCCGGAGACGGGTCGCTATCTGCGCGAAGGCAAGTGGCAGATCATGATCCACGGCGAAAGCTACAAGCCGATCGTCGCGGAAGCCGCCCGCAAGGCCGCCACCGAAGTCTACAACCGGATCATGGTGACGCACCTGCTGATGGACAAACGCGACCGCAAGCGGGTCGCCGGGGCCGCCGGCTTCAACGTCCGCACGGGCGACTTCTACGTCTTCAAGGCGAAGTCGGTGATCGTCGCCGCCGGCGGCGCATCGCACATCTTCAAGCCGCGCTCGGTTGGCGAGGGCATGGGCCGGACCTGGTATGCCCCCTGGAGCAGCGCCTCCGCCTACGGCCTGCCGATCCAGATCGGCGCCAAGATGACGCAGATGGAGAACCGGATCGTCCTGACCCGCTTCAAGGACGGCTACGGCCCTGTCGGCGCCTACTTCCTGCATCTTGGCACCTACACGCAGAACGCCTACGGGGAAGAGTACGAATCCAAGTGGTATGAGGACACCAAGGCGCTGGTCGGCGACTATGTCGACCGCCACCCGGTGCCGACCTGCCTGCGCAACCACGCCTTCCTGCGTGAAGTGGCCAACGGTTACGGCCCTATCCGCATGGTGACGAAGGAAGCCTTCCAGGACCCGCACAAGGAAACGGTGGGCTGGGAGAACTTCCTCGGCATGACCATCGGCCAGGCGGTCGTGTGGGCATCGCAGAACATCGACCCGAAGGAAATCAATCCGGAACTGACCACATCCGAACCCTATGTCATGGGCTCGCACGCCACTTGCTCTGGCGCCTGGGCCAGCGGTCCGGAAGATTACGCACCGTCGGAATATCGCTGGGGTTACAACCGGATGATGACGGTCAACGGCCTGTTCGGCGCGGGCGATGCCAGCGGCGGCACGCCGCACAAATTCTCCTCCGGCTCGTTCACGGAAGGCCGCATCGCCGGCAAGGCGTCGGTCAACTACATCAACGATATGGGCGACGACACCCAGCTCGACGAAGCCGAAGTCCGGCGGATCGAGGAAGAGATCTTCCAGCCGATGGAGAATTATCAGGTCGGCCGCAACGAGATCGTCGCCGGCACTGTTTCGCCGAGCTACATCCTGCCGCTGCACGCGCTGCAGCGCCTGGAGAAGCTGATGGACGAATATTGCGGCGGCATCGGCGTCAACTACATGACCAACGAACCGCTGCTCAACCGCGGTCTCGAGCTGATGTCGATGCTGAAGGAAGACTCCGAGCATATCGGCGCGGAAGACCTGCACCAGCTGCAACGCGCCTGGGAGTTCAAGCATCGCCGTCTGGCGTCCGAAAGCGTCATGCAGCACACGCTGTTCCGCAAAGAAACCCGCTGGCCGGGTTACTACTACCGCGGCGACCACATGAAGCTGGACGACGAGAACTGGCACTGCTTCACCCTGTCGGAATACGACGCCGATAGCGGCAACTGGACCATGGAAAAAGCGCCGGTCTATCACATCGTCGACTAGACCAGCGTGACGCATCGAAGGCGCCCGCCCCACCGGCGGGCGCCTTTTTTTATTGTCCATGGAAGAGAGCGAACGCGGATTTACATGATCCCGCGT
The DNA here is from genome assembly GCA_913044215.1 of uncultured Rhodospirillaceae bacterium. GTDB lineage: Bacteria > Pseudomonadota > Alphaproteobacteria > UBA8366. Next base: position 6,355 of record CAJWOT010000029.1, read on the forward strand.
TCGCCCCCATGGTAGGGTTGCCGCGAAGGGCAAGCCGTCACGGGGGATGACAATGGACTATTACGATCTGGGGCCGTACAGCCGGACCATCACGACGAATTCGAAAGACGCACAGCTATGGTTCGACCGCGGCCTGAACTGGCTGTTCGGTTATAATCATGGCGAAGCGTCGATCTGTTTCGGCAAGGCTTTGGAATCCGATCCCGGTTGCGCGATGGCGCATTGGGGCATCGCTTATGCCACGGGGCCGAACTACAACTTGCCTTGGCATCTTTACGACCCGAAAGGCCGCGCGAAAGCGCTGGCGGTCGCCTACGACGCGGCGCAGGACGCCAAAGCGAACATCGAGGGCGTCACACCGGTGGAGAAGGCGTTGATCGAGGCGCTTGATGCGCGCTATCCGCAGCGCGATCCGATCGACGATCTGATGCCCTGGAATAGGGACTACACCAACGCCATGCGAAAGGTGCTGGCCAACTATCCGGACGACTTGGAGGTCCAGACCGTATTCGTCGAGTCAATCATGAACGAAACCCCATGGAAGATGTGGGACCTTAAGACGGGCGGCATCGCCGAAGGCGCCGGCACCGCGGAAGCGCGCGACATCCTGGAATCGTCGTTCCGCGACCGGCCGGACAGCTGGGACCATCCCGGTCTGCTGCATCTCTACGTCCATTTGATGGAGATGTCGCCCTTCCCCGAACTGGCGCTGCGCGCCGGCGACCGGTTGCGCGACCTGGTGCCGGAAAGCGGTCATCTGATCCATATGCCGACCCATATCGATGTGCTGTGCGGCAATTACCGCGACGTGGTCGTCTACAATCAGAAGGCCAGCGTGGCGGACCGAAAATATCTCGAGCGGGAAGGCGCGATGAACGTCTATGCCATGTATCGCACCCACAACTACCACTTCGCAATCTACGGCGCGATGTTCCTCGGTCAGTACACGCCAGCAATCGAGGCAGCGCAGGAATTGATCGACACCACACCGGAAGAGTTGCTGCTGGTCCCCTCCCCGCCGATGGCCGATTTCCTGGAAGGGTATCTGGCCATGAAACAGCATGTGATGGTGCGCTTCGGCAAATGGCAGGAGATCATCGACCAGGACATGCCAGAGAACCAGGAACTCTACAGCGCCACCAGTGCAATGATGCGCTACGCTAAGTCGGTGGCGCATTCCGCCATGGGAAATGTGGAAGCGGCGGAGGCGGAGAAGGCGCTGTTCCTGGACGCCAAGGACAAGGTGCCGGAGAGCCGCCGGGTGCACAACAACCGGGTCTATGACCTGCTCGACATCGCCGAACAGATGCTCTACGGCGAGCTGGAATACCGGCGCGGTAATTTCGATACGGCCTTTGTACATCTCCGCAAATCGGTCGAACTCGACGACGCCCTGCCCTATGACGAACCTTGGGGCTGGATGCAGCCGACCCGGCATGCGCTTGGCGCCCTGTTGATGGAACAGGGCCATTTCGAGGAGGCGGAAACGGTCTATCGCGAGGATCTCGGTCTGGACCAAACCCTAAGCCGGGCCTGTCAACATCCCGGCAATCTGTGGAGCCTGCACGGGCTGCACGAATGCCTGACGAAGCGGGGCGAGACTGTCGAGGCGCTGCACATCAAGCAGCAGCTCGACCAGGCGCTGGCCCGCGCGGAAGTCGCGGTGCACGCGTCGTGCTACTGCCGGCAGCAGGCCGCCGCCTGAGGGCAGCTCCATGCCGTCGATCGAACCGTTCACGCTGGCGGTACCGGACGAGACGCTGGTGCAGATTCGCCGCCGCGTCGCCGACTATCCTTGGCACGAAATGCCGGACGATGGCGGCTGGGCCTATGGCACCAACCTCGATTACCTGCGGGAATTCTGCGCCTACTGGGTCGAGGAATATGACTGGCGCGCGCACGAAGCCAAGATCAACGGGTTCAACCACTTCAAGGCGCCTGTAGACGGGATCGACATCCATTTCATCCGCGAGGAGGGCAGCGGTCCCGCGCCAATGCCGTTGATCCTGAGCCATGGCTGGCCCGGCACCGTCGTCGAGTTTCTTGATTTCATCGGGCCGCTCGCGCACCCAGAACGGTTCGGGGGCGATGAGAAGGACGCCTTCACCGTGATAGCCCCGTCCCTGCCCGGTTTCGGCTTCTCCGGACGCCCGCCACGTCCCTACGGGCCGCGCAAGATCGCCGGGCTGTTCGGCACGCTGATGAAAGACGCGTTGGGCTATGACGGCTATCTGGCGCAGGGCGGCGACTGGGGCGGCGGGATTTCGACCTGGCTTGGTTTCGACGCCGCACCCGCCTGCAAGGCGATCCATCTGAACATCATGATGATGCGGCATCAGGACGGACCGCAAACGCCCGATGAAGCGGCGTGGGCCGAACGGTTCGTGCGCGAGCAGGAGATGGAGGAGGGCTATCGGACGATCCAGGGCACAAAACCGCAGACCTTGAGTTACGCCATGATGGACAGCCCGGTCGGCATCGCCGCCTGGATCCTGGAGAAGTTCAATTCTTGGTCCGACACGGTCGGTGACGATGTGGAAAGCGCGCACACCAAGGACGTGCTGCTGACCAACATCATGGTCTATATCGTGACCCGCACCTTCAACACGGCGTCGTGGATCTATTACGGCAGGCGCGAGGAAGGCGGCCGCCTGTTCGACACCGGCGGCAAGCGAGTCGAAGTGCCGACGGCGTGCGCCCTGTTTCCGAAGGAATTGCTGTCCTGGCCGCCACGCTCCTATGTGGAGCGCATGGTCAACGTGCAGCGCTGGACCGAGATGCCCCACGGCGGGCATTTCGCCGCGCTGGAGGTGCCGGACCTCTTGCTCGAGGATATCCGCGCCTTTGCGCGGACAGTGCGCTAACCGGGACGGTGCGTTGTCACGCCTTTTCGCCCTTCCGCAGCAAATTGGGGTGCGGGCGCGGGGCAGCCGTCGCCGTCGCCGTCGCCAGGACTTTTCCGTCTTTGTCGCGCAGCGCGCCTTCCATGTACACGCTGGAGCGGCCCACCTTGACCGCTTCACCACGCACGAAAACCCGCTCGACCGGCGTCGGCGCCAGATAATTGACGTTGAGCTGCAGGGTCAGCACGACGATCTCAAAACGTCGCGAAACCACAGCGGCCAGTGACATCGCATCGTCCAGCATCGCGGTGACGAACCCACCCTGTACGCAGCCCGTCGGATTGGCGAAGTCCGGCGACGGGTTGAACGCCGCTTCGAGCCAGCGTTCCTCGACGGAGAAATCGACCAGCTCGAAGCCAAGCGTGCGCGAGCAAGGTGGAAATCTCGACAAGTCACGGCTGAGCAGCTCGCGGATACGGTCGTCGGTTGGGGGCATGGCGCGTGTCCTGTCTATGTGAGCGGCGGCAGCTGGCGCTCGGCGCGGGCGACATTGATCTGGTGCCGGACCCGGTCCGCCAGCGCCGGCATTTGGAATCCCAGGTCGGCCTCCAGCCGGGCGCCGCTCATCCGGTTGATCTGCGGAAAGCCGGCGGCGTCGGGCGCGAACGTAATATCCGCATCGGGCAGAAAGTCCCGGACCAATTCCGCGACGTCGCCCAGCGAGGCCCGGTTCGACCCGACACAATAAACGTCACGCGTGAGACCCTCAGCGAAAGTCGTGCGCACCATGAGATCGGCCACGTCCTCAACATAGATGTAGGCGGAGGTCTGTTCCGCGGTGACCGGACAGATATAGGGGGTGCCGACCGCCGCTTGGGATATCATCGCAGACGCAGCCGCGCTGCGCCCGGTCAGCCTCCCATGGCCGAACACCGTACAGATCCTGAGTCCCCGGCAGTCGAGTCCGGCATTGCGCGTGTAGGACCGTGCGGCGAACTCGTTCGCCAGTTTTGTGACCCCATAAATCGAAAAGGGATTCTGGAGCGATTCCTCGTCGAGCACCGCGTCGCCGTAATCGGACTGATCGCGATAGGTTGACACCGAACTGGGATAAACGACCCGCGCGACGCCATGCGCCACCGCCACGTCGAAGATATTGTTCGTCCCGGTGATATTGATATCGAAACCGAGACGCGGTTTGTCTTCCGAGGCGGGCGGCAGGGCCGCCGCGGTGTGGATGATGCGCGATACCCCATTCTTGGCGACCGCCCCGTCCAGCGCCTGGGTATCCGTTATATCGGCCTGCACTGCCGTAACGGCGTCCACTGTTAAAAGGTCATCGAGGCGCCCGGTGTTCAAAGTGCGGTCGAGCGCAACGACATTCTCGCCGCGCGCCAAGAGATTCCGCACGATGGCGGTCCCGATGAGGCCGGCGGCCCCGGTTACCAATACCGTCATTCCCTACTCCTCACGCGCGGATTGTCACAGCCACGCAAAAACAAGGCGCGCTCTCGTCCTTGCCAATTCGATCTGCTAGTTATGGGCGATGTTGATCGCCCAACTTTCCGACACTCATATTCTGGCGGAATCATCGGACCGACCCGAGGCTGGGTCAAGAGCCGAAGATTTGCGCCGCTGCGTCGCCGATATCATGCGTCTCGACCCGCAGCCGGACATCGTGATCCATACCGGCGATACGGTGCAGACCGGCGCGCCGGAGGATTATGCGCATCTCGAAAAGCTCGTCGCACCGATTCGCGCGAAGCTCTACGCCACGCCGGGAAACCGTGACCACCGGGACAAGTTCGCCGCAACGTTCCAGCGCGGCAACGAACCCTTCATGCATCATGCCTTCGAAGATCTGCCGTTCCGGCTGATCGCGCTCGATTCTATCGAACCCCCGCAGAACAAAGGCGCCTTCTGCGCCGACCGCCTGCGGTGGCTCGACGAGACACTGAGCGCGGCACCGGAGCGCCCGACCCTGCTGTTCATGCACCACCCCCCCTTCGACATGGAACCGGACTATCTTCGCGGCTATCTGAACCCATTGGACCGCGATGCACTGGCAAACGTGGTCTTGAAACATGATCAGGTGCGGCACCTGTTCTGTGGCCATTGCCACTGGATTTCCCGGAACGAGTGGGCCGGCACCGCGGTCACGACGACCACCAGCGTCGCCCGTGACGTCCGCAAAGGCGTCGATGAGAGCCGGTATGGCGAGACGCCGATCTATCAGCTGCATCAGGTCGCCGTAGACGGCACGGTCACGACGGAAACCCGCACCGCAGCCTGAGGGAGATCGCGGCATGAAGATCACCAAGATCGAAACCGTCAGGCTCGACCGGCACCCGAACCTGATCTGGGTGCGCCTCCACACGGATGAAGGGCTGACCGGACTCGGCGAAACCTGGTTCGGGGCCGGACCGGTGGAGGCCGATATTCACGACCGGATCGCGCCCTTGCTGATCGGCGAGGACCCCAGCCGGATCGAACACTTCAATCGTGTCCTGCGATCCTATGCGGGGTTTTTCGGGACGGGCGCGGAAATGCGCGCCGTCTCCGCAGTCGATGTCGCGCTCTGGGACCTCGCCGGTAAAGCGGCCGGAAAGCCTATTTACGATCTGCTGGGCGGTGCGACCCGGGCCTCGATACAGGTCTACAACACCTGTGCCGGCCCGGACTATGTCTCGCAAAGCGCGGATGTCCGGCCGGACAATTTCGGTCTTACCGGCAGCGGCCGCAAAGACTTCCAGGATCTCGACGCCTTCCTGAACCGGGCCGACGAGCTCGCCGCCGAGTTGCTGGAGATGGGCATCAAATCGATGAAAATCTGGCCGTTCGATTTCGCCGAAGGGGCGGGCGACGGCATGGATATTTCGACTGCGGATCTGAAGAGGGCACTGGAACCCTTCGAAAAGATCCGAGCCGCACATGGCGATGCGATGCGCATCAAGGCGGAATTGCACGGCCTGTGGAGCCTGCCCGCCGCCAAGAAGATCGCCGCGGCGCTGGAGCCGATTGGCGCGGACTGGATCGAAGACCCGATCTGGATGGACCGCATGGCGGAAATCGGCGAACTGGTGCAGTTCACCTCACAGCCGATTGCCGGCGGCGAGACATTGGGCGGCTTGGGACAGGTGCGGGATCTGCTAACGCCGGGCGCGCTTTCGGTGCCCATTATCGACGTCACCTGGGGCGGCGGCATTACCTTTGCGAAAAAGGCTGCGGCGCTTGCGGAAGGGTTCGCCAAGCCGATCGCGTTCCATGATTGCTCCGGGCCGGTGACACTGGCCGCCTCGACCCATCTGGCGCTCGCCTGCCCGAATGTTTTCGAACAGGAGATCACGCGAGGGTTTTACTATGGCTGGTATCACGAATTGGTCGACCAGCCGCCGCCGATCGAGAATGGTTTCATTCGCGCATCGGGTGACTCAGGGCTCGGTCTCGACCTCCTGCCAGGCCTCGCGGAGAGCAACGGCGCTACCGTGCGAGCCACCACCGACGCCGGATAACCGGTCTTTCGATACGAGCTCTGATCTTGGGAAAACGCGTCGGGTGCTTAATCCAGCACGCTTGCGATTGAAATATCGCCGCGCACCACGTTGATCAGCTGCGGCAACAGCTCCAGGCGCGAATTGTGCAGGAAGGAATCGAAACCCTGCCGTTCACCGTGCGCCGCGGTGGGAAAGCGAAGCGCTTTGTACGGTCCTGTCTAGCTCAATTGACGCGTCTCGGTCATGAATGCAGGACCGCCCGTCCCCAATCTGATCGCAAATGCGATTGCGATGAGCAGCGGCGCACAGAATATCAGCGCAAAACACCAGCGCCGCGGTTCGCACCGCACTTCGGATCCAAAAAATAGTCGGCGAGCTTGCCCTCGATAACCATTTGAGACACCCCGGTTTCATTTTCGCCCAGTCACGCGGCCGTCAACGCGACCGTTGAACGCCACTAGAGCGTCAATTCGGGGAGGTTTCGTCACCCAAATGGGGGCGCTTTGACCGGTGGTGCCGAAAAGAGCGCGATTTTAGGGCTAAAAACGCCTAATTCGGCGCGTATTTAATGTGAATTGTCGTGCCGGGATACATAACAGCCGTTTTTGATGCCGGAAAACAGCTCTTTGACCTGCGGATGCGATACCGGCTCGCAGGTTTCATCGCATAGTAAATTCTGCTCGGAAACATAGGCGATGTAGGTCGTCTCGGCATTCTCAGCCAGCAAATGATAGTAGGGCTGTTCCTTTTTCGGCCGTGAATGTTCTGGTATCGACTGCCACCATTCCTCGGTGTTGGCGAATTCCGGGTCGACATCGAATATCACCCCGCGGAACGGATGAATGCGATGTTTGACGATCTGGCCGATGCCGAATTTGGCTTGTCTCATGGTCATCCGGATTTTTCCGCTACCGGTTATTCATTGCAATTTTACCGAATTTCACACCCTGCGGCCACACCTGTTCATGTAAATGCGGGTTTCCCTAGGGCGCGGGATCATAATAAAGAGCCATACCAGTCGGCAAGTGCTGCGCCGATCTCGTGCGGTGAATCTTCCTGGATGAAATGACTGCCCGCGACGGTCACCTCGGTCTGGTTCTTCCAGCCGCGGCAGAACGCCCGCTGGGCGCCAATCAGGATCGCACCAGGGTCCGCATTGACGAACAATTTCGGCACCTCCGTTGCGGCCAGCCATTCCGAATATTCCTGCGCGATCGCCACCACATCGGCGGGTTCGCCGCTAATCGGAATCTGACGCGGCCAGGTCAGGGTTGGCCGACGATCTTCGCCGGGTTCCGCGAAGGGCCTTCTGTAGACCGCCATTTCCGTCTCGCTCAGGCCGCGTAGGACGGAGCCCGGCAACACGCGCTCGACAAAGATATTCTTCTCCAAAACCATGCTTTCGCCCGCCGGCGAGCGGAAGCCCTCGAACACGGGCCGCGCCGCGTCGTTCCACTCTTCCCACGTCACCGGGCGCACGAGTGCTTCCATGTAGGCGATCCCGCGCACCGCGTCCGGGTTCCGTTGGGCCCAATGGAACCCCAACGCCGAGCCCCAATCATGCACGACCAAGGTCACCTTTTCTGAAAGGCCCATGGCCGCGAAGAAACCGTCGAGATAGTCGCGATGCTCAGTGAAGGTGTAGCGGTCGGGTCCGCTGTCCGGCAGCTTGTCCGAATCGCCCATGCCGATCAGGTCGGGCGCGATACAGCGCGCCTTGTCCGACAGATGCGGCATGATGTTCCGCCACAGATAGGAAGAGGTCGGATTGCCGTGCAGGAAGACGACGGGGTCGCCCGCCCCCATCTCCACATAAGCCATGGCCCGGCCCTTCACCTGAATGGTCCGTTTGGGATCTTCGTCGGTGGAGATCATGTTCGGTGTCCTATTCGCCCTTGAAATCGGGTGTCCGCTTGTTGACGAAGGCGTCGATGCCTTCCCGCCCGTCCGGTGAGGTCGCTCGCTCGGCAATGAAGCGCGCTTCGATCTCCATCTGGGTTTCCAGCGGGTTGGTGAAGGTCTCGGTCAGCATCTTCTTGACCGCGCCGTAAGCACCGGTTGCCCCGGAGGCCAGATTGCGGGCCAGAGCCTCCGCCTCCGCCATCAGATCGTCATCCGCGACGACCCGGTTGATCAGGCCCCATTCCACCGCTTCGTCGGCGTTTAACCGCCGGTTGGTCAGCATCAGTTCCTGCGACCGCCGCAGACCGATCAGTCGCGGCATGAAATAGGTCGAACTGCCGTCCGGCGACAGGCCGGCCGCGGTATAGGCGCTCGTGAACATGGCGGACTGCGCGGCCAGAACCAGATCGCCGGAAATCGCGATGCTGAGTCCGGCCCCAGCGGCGACGCCGTTGACCGCGACGACCAAGGGCGGGTTCATGCGCGAAAACCGCGATGTCGCGGCGTGCAGATAGATCGTGATCTCCTTTAGCCGCGCGCCCATATCCTCGCCGAATCCGCTGAAGGTTTTCAAATCGCCACCGGCACAAAACATCTTGCCGGTACCAGTCAACAGCACGGCCCGAATGTCCGGGTCCTCGTCGCACCGGATCGCCGCCATCATCAGGTCGTGCGCCATCGCGCCGTTCAAACTGTTCGCCGCGCCGGGCCGGTTGAGCGTGATCTTGGCCAGCCCGTCGCTGACCTCGAATAGAAGCGTTTCGTAGGTCATTGCCCGTTACTCCGCGTCGATTTCGGCGAAGACCTGCTTTGCGATGCGGGTCGAGTCGATCGCCGCCGGGGCGCCGCAATAGGCCAAGACATGGAGAAACACCTCCTGGATTTCCTCGCGGGTCAAGCCGTTGTTCAACGCGCCACGGATATGCACGGCGAGTTCGTGCGGCCGGTTCAAGGCCGACAGCATGGCGAGGTTCATAAAGCTACGGGTGCGCCGGTCGATGCCTTCGCGGGTCCAAATTTGGCCCCAGGCGAACTCGGTCGTGATCTCCATGAGCGGCCGGGCGAAGTCATCCGGGTCCTTCATGGTCTCATCGACCCGCTTATCGCCCAGGACGGCCCGCCGCACTTTCTCGCCGGCTTTGTAATTGTCGCTGCTGGTCATCATTCTCTCCCCGTGTGTGTCCGGAGGGATTGTAACGATCGACGCTACGACAACAATTCTCGAAGCGATTTTCCGTAGGCGGCTGCAGCGATTTCCGCTGCCGCATGCTGTCCATCCATGACGCGCCAGACGCCGCCGACCATGACGTCGCGCACCTTGCAGTCGTTTCCGGCAAAGAGAAACGCATCCAGGATGTCGTCCCCCTGCCGTCCCGCCAAATCGACATGGTTGCCGTCGAGCACGATCAAATCGGCGCGTTTTCCCGCCTCCAGCGCGCCCGCGGGCCGGGCCAACGCCTGCGCACCGCCAACCGCGGCGGCGCGCCACAGTGCCGCACCGACGGACGGGCGGCCCGGATCGGCGGTCACGTTGCGCTGCTGATCGCGCAAGCGCTGGCCATATTCAAGCCAGCGCAACTCCTCCACGGGGCTGACCGAACTGTTGCTGTCGGATCCGACCGCATAAATTCCATGGGCTGCCAGATAGGGCGGCAGGGGGAAAATCCCGTCTCCGAGATTGGCTTCCGTCGTCGGACAGAGCCCCGCGACCGCACCACTTTGCGCGATCCGCATAATTTCGGATTCATTCGCATGGGTCGCATGAACCAGGCACCAGCGGAGATCCGGAGGCGCGTTGGCGAACAACCAGTCGATCGGCCGCATGCCGCTCCAGGCCAAGCAGTCGTCGACTTCCTTTTGCTGCTCTGCGATATGGATATGCACCGGGGCCACTGGATCTTCGGCATGCAGTACCGCCACGGTCTCGGAAAGGGTTTCCGGTGTCACGGCGCGCAGGGAATGCGGCGCAGCCCCGACCCGCACATCGGGATCGTCCCGGAAACGGTTGCGCACCGTATCAACGATCCGCAAAAGCGCATCCGGCGCATTGCAAAAGCGCCGCTGCGCTTCCCCCACATCAAGGCCACCGAATCCGCCAAAACCGTACAGCACCGGGAGATGGGTAATTGCTATACCGATTTGGCGCGCTGCCGTCACGACACGGAGCGACATCTCGGCGATTTCGTCATACGGGCTGCCGTCCGGCGCATGATGCAGATAGTGAAACTCGCCGACCGCTGTGTAGCCCTGTTTCAGCAGTTCAACATAGAGCTGAGCGGCAATCGCTTCGACCTGATCCGGCGTCAGCCGGCGAACGAAGCCGTACATCGCCTCGCGCCAGGTCCAGAAGGAATCGGGTCCAGGCCCGGCGCGCTCGGTTCGCCCGGCCAGCGCGCGCTGAAATGCATGCGAATGAACATCGACCATGCCCGGGAGAACCGGTCCCGAAGCCTTCGGCGCGCTTTGCGCCGCCGCGCCGGGCGCTGCCGACAGAATCGTGCCATCAGCACCGAACTGAAAAAGCACGTCTTCAGCCCAGCCCGACGCGAGCAGCGCCTGGTCTGCGAACAGCCGAGATTCGGTTCCCGTCAAAGCGCGGGTCCGGCGGCGCTAGACGCCGCCGAGGGCTTTCCAGAATGCGCGGTTGGTCTCCGTCTGCATGACCTCGTGCCGATAGGTCAGGCAGGCGCGCATATTCATGCGCTTGGTCGTCTCGAGCATGTTTTCGCCCTCTTCGACGATGCCCTGGAAGCGCGCCCGCGCGCCCGCGCTCGATGCCTGGCCGTCAGCACCGTTCAGCACGGTTTGCAGCGTGCCGGTGCGCGCCGTTTCCGGTGCCCGGGCCAGGCGCGGCAGCCGGTTGATCATCTGCGTCATCATCGACACCGTCTCACCGGTTTCGCCACCCTCGTCAAAGAATTGGGTGCCCGTCTTGCGATAGGGTCCCAATACCAGCTTCAGTTCGTCCGGACTATGCCGGTCGAGATCGCTCGGTTGCGGCACTGGCAGAAGCGTCGCCAGCGGCGCGATGTGGATACTGACCCGCTTCGGCGCCAGGTGAGCGATTTTGGACTGCGGCAGTTTGGCCAGAATCGACGTAAAATCGAGCCGGACGTTGAAGGACATGTGATCGCCACCGGGCAAACGCACCGTGCGTCCGTCCTGGGTTTCCACGATCAGCGTGATTTCGGTGCCGGGCGCTGGCGTGTAGGCGCAGCGCGCCACGAGCGGCATGCGCTCCTCCTCCAGACAGAAGGAGCTCAAAAATCCGATGCAATGGTAACCGTTGCACTGCAGCGGCATCGCATCCCGGGTGGCGACAAGCCCCAGCGCTTGCGGTGCGGCCCAGCCGGTCGCTGTAACACCGGTTGGCATCATCGCGATGAATCCGAACAGCACAGCCCAAAATGCGCTCAACCCGGACAGGCTTCTCAGGGACCAGACAGACATGACACCCGCTCCTTTCCGACATCTCGGACAAGAAAAACAGACCGGATTATACTGCCAAAACGCGCAGGACGTATAGCGTTGAACCGGTCCGCCCCCGCGTCCGGCCATCCGCAGGAAAACGCATAATTTTTGCTTGCAAAAACCAGTCTAAGGTTTCATATCGAGCGGCCCTTTTTCGATGATCGAACCGCCATGATTGAAGACACGACCATACAATTCGAGGAGTTTTCCGACGGCACCGAAGCGGACGCGGCGGTCACGCCAAACGACTATTTCTATCAAAGCGATGGCGACAGGTTCGCCGGTCTGCATTTGATCGTCGATCTGTGGGGCGCGCACCGGCTGGACGATAAAGCGTTCATCGAATCCACCCTGCGGAAATGCGTGGAGGTTTCCGGCGCCACCCTGCTGCACATCCATCTGCATCGTTTCACGGAAAATGGCGGTATCTCCGGCGTCGCGGTCTTGGCGGAATCGCATATCAGCATTCATAGCTGGCCGGAGCATGGTTACGCCGCCATGGATATCTTCATGTGCGGCGACACCGAGCCGCAGCGCGCGGTCGATGTGCTTCGCGATGCATTCCAGCCCGATCGCATGGAAGTCGGCGAGCACCGCCGGGGCCGGATGTGACGGGGGATTGGTTCGAGGAAACACTCCATCCCGGCCTGCACACGCGCCTGCGCATCGACAAGCTGCTGTATGAAGGCAACAGCGATCTGCAACATCTGATCCTGTTCGAGAATCCCGAATTCGGCCGGGTTTTGGCGCTGAACGGGGTGGTGCAGACGACCGAGCGGGACGAGTTCATCTATCATGAGATGCTGGCCCACCTGCCGCTGCTGGCGCACGGCGCGGCGCGCGAGGTGCTGATAATCGGCGGCGGCGATGGCGGCATGCTGGAAGAGGTGCTGAAGCACCAGGCTGTCACCCGCGCGACCTTGGTCGAAATCGATGCGGGCGTCATTAAATTCAGCAAAGAGTACCTACGTAGCATCTGCGGCAACGCGTTCGAAGACCCCCGGACTGAGATCGTCATCGCCGACGGCGTCGATCACGTCGAAACGACGGAAGATCGCTATGACGTGGTGATCGTGGATTCGACCGATCCGATCGGGCCCGGCGAAATCCTGTTCACCGAGCGCTTCTACACGGCCTGCAAGCGGGTGCTGGCGCCCGGCGGCGTGCTGGTCACCCAGAACGGTGTGCCCTTCGTGCAGGGCGACGAATTGCGCAACACGCTGGCCGCGCTGAAGCCGCTATTCGCTGATACGAGCTGCTACACCGCGACGGTGCCGGCCTATGTCGGCGGATGCATGGCGTTCGGCTGGGCAACGGACGATACGGACCTGCGGTCGGTATCGCTCGATGCGCTTGAACGCCGTTACGCCGGCGCCAAGCTGGACACACGCTATTACACACCGGCCGTTCACCGGGCGGCCTTCGCGCTGCCGGGCTATATCGCCGAGCTGATTGCCTAACCCGACAGCCCTTCGGTCTCGCCCAGATCCCAATACAGCCCCGTCATGATGCGCAGCCCTTCGCGGGTGATGTGGTGCAGGATGTGCTCGTTCGGCCCGTGCTGGCAGCTGCCCGTGTAGGAATGCGGAATCCATAGGGTCGGAACGCCGAGATTGCGGGCGAAGATATCGCTGGGCAGGCCACCGGCCGAGTTCGGCACGACGATCGGCTTCTCCTGGGTCTTGGTCACCGACTCGACGGCGAACGGAATCCACGGGCTGGCGGGATCGCTGCGCGAGGCCGGGAAGAAGCCGTCCGGCAGCTCCTTGATCTTGACCTGTTCGAACCCGTTATCGTCGAGATGCGCGCGCAGCGCGGGTACGAAGTTGGACGGGTCCACATCGGCGGAGAAACGCAACTGACATCGGGCCCGGGCGTCCGGCTGCACACCGTTCACCGGGTTTTCCGGCCGGCCGGTGATGAAGGCCAGCACGATGAAGCTGGTCCAGGCGAACATCTTCTCTTCGCGGCTGAGGCCCGGTTCGCCCCAGTCGGGGTCGATCTCCGGGAAATCGTTGCCCGGATCGACGCGGCAATCCTGCAACGCCTCGCGGATCTGCGGCGGAATTTCGTCCGGCGTCCAGCCGGGCACCTTGATCTGGCCTTTCTTGGTCACGATGCAGGCCAGCGCATGCGCCAAGGTCACGCCGGGATCTTCCAGCACGCCCCCCCAATGGCCGGAATGCCGGCTGCCGACGCGCAGATCAATTTCCAGATCGAAGGCCAGCATGCCGCGGTTGCCGAGCTTGATATCAGGCCGCGCCGGGTTCATGCGCGGTCCGTCGGAGGCCATCAGCACGTCCGCGACCAACAGATCTGTGTGCGCCGAACAGAACTCCTCGAGGCCCGGCGAGCCGATCTCCTCGCTCGTCTCCAGCAGAACCTTGGTGTTGAAGCCGTGGCTTCCCCGTTCGGCCAAAACGGCGGCGAGCGCGGCCATGACGATCGAGTGCTGCACCTTGTTGTCGGCCGTGCCACGGCCGTAATAACGGTCGCCTTCCTGCTTTAGGACCCAGGGGTCGAGACCGTCGCGCCACTGTTCCGGGATTCCACGCACCACGTCGCCATGACCATAGGCGAGCAAGGTCGGCCGCGACGGATCTTCGATGCGCGACGCGACGAGGAACGGCCCGCCGCCCTCGACCGGGTTGTCGAAAATCTCGCAGTCATAGCCGAGCGGTGTCAGGTAGGGACCGATATTGTCGCGCAGATAGCGGTACAGCTCCGGCAACTGATCGGGCTCCTGGCTCTCGGTCGGAATCGCGACCCGCTCCGCCAGCATGCCGATGAAGTCGCCGCTGTCATATTCCGCCTCGATCCGCCCGATGGCGCCCTCGCGTGTGCCCGGCATGGTGATCCTCTCTCGTGAAATTTGGATCGCCACTTTACGGAGGACACACGTCTTAAGAAAGCGGTTTGGGCATTCATTCACCCATCGCGACGCCTTCGCGGCGCGGGTCGGCGGCACCGGTCAGCTGGCCGTCCTTTATCAAAATCGCATGCAGACCGCTGTTCAAATTGCGCGCCTTGACCCGATGTCCCTTTGCCTGCAGCGCCTCGCCAAATCCGGCGGCGGCCGTGCCTTCTTCCAGGTCCAGCGTCTTGCCGTTGCGGTGGGTGAAGTGGCCCATCTCCAGCGCATCCTGGGGATCCATGTCCCAATCGAGGATGGCGATCAGGGATTTCGCGACGTAGTTGATGATGCGGCTGCCGCCGGGCGACCCGATCAGCAGATAGGGCTCGCCGTCCTTGAAGACGATGGTCGGCGCCATCGAGCTGCGCGGCCGTTTGCCGCCCTCGACCCGGTTGGCGACCAGCTTACCGTTCTTTTCGGGGCGCCGGCTGAAGTCGGTCAGCTCGTTGTTGAGCAGAAAGCCGCGCACCATCACCCGGCTGCCGAAACCGGATTCGATGGTCGTCGTCATCGACAGCGCGTTGCCCGCCGCGTCGCGGATGACGAAATGGCTGGTGCCGGCCCGGTCCCGCTGCGCGTCCGGCGCCCACTCCATCGCCTTCTTCGCCGGCGGCTCGCCGGCCTCCGCCTTGCCGAGCGATTTCCCGGCGTCGATCAATCCGGCGCGTGTCTTCAAATACCCGGCGTCTACCAGCCCCGCCGCCGGAACATCCACGAAATCGGGATCCGCCATGTAGCGCGCCCGGTCCGCATAGGCCAGCTTCGCTGCCTCGGCATACAGATGCACGAAATCCGCGTTCCAACCAGTCGCCCTGAGATCATGCTGCGCGAGCAGCCCGAGAATTTGGGCGAGGGTGAGCCCGCCGGACGTCGGCGGCCCCATGCCGCAAACCTCGTACGCCCGATAGGCGGTGCAGACCGGCGGCCGGTCTTTCGCTTCATAGGCGGCCAAATCCTGCAACGTGATGTTGTTGGCAACGGCAGAGGTCTCTGCAACCGCCGCGACGATGTCCGCCGCAATCGCGCCGGTGTAGAAAGCATCCGCGCCTTCGTTTGCAATCCGGCGCAGGGTTGCAGCGAATTCGGGGTTCCTCAATCGGTGACCAGCCGGTAACGGCACCCCCCGGTCGTCGAAGAAGTAAGCGCGCGCCACCGGAAACCGGTCCAATCCGCGTTTCTGGGCCCGCGCAATCGATGTCGCGAGGCGGGGCGACACCGTGAAGCCGTCTTCCGCCAACGCGATCGCCGGCGCAAACAAGTCAGGCCAGGGTGTTTTTCCGAAGCGCCGATGCATCGTTTCAAGAAGCCGCACGGTGCCGGGAACGCCCACCGATTGACCCCCGACAACCGCCTTGAAGAACTTCATCGGTTTGCCGTCCGGCCCCAAAAACCGTTCCGGCACCGCCGCGGCGGGCGCTGTTTCCCGCCCATCGATCGTATGCAGGGTCTTCGCGGCCGCGTCCCAGTATAGCAAGAACGCCCCACCGCCGATGCCGGAGGATTGCGGCTCCACCAGATTGAGGACGAGCTGCACGGCAACCGCAGCGTCGGCGGCCGTTCCACCCCGCTTCAGCACTTCGTAGCCCGCACGGACCGCATGCGGGTTCGCCGCGGCGACCATATATTTTTTCGCAGAGACGGAGGTTTTATCCGTCCAGCCGGTACCGAATTCCGGCTGCGGGTCCTGTGCGTGGGCAAAAGAAAAGGCGGCGGTCAGGAGCAGTCCTAGACCAACTCCCAGCCGCCGCCCGATCTTCATATCGGCCTCAGCCCGCCGGTTTGAATACGGGCACCTTCTGCCCGTTCTCAGTTTCGTAGAAATCGAGCTCGACCGCCTGGCCGACCGCGACCGTGTCGTAGTCGCAATCGACGATATTGGTCATCATCGTGATGCCTTCTTCCAGGGTCACATAGGCGATCACATATTGCGGATCGGCCCGGCGCATGACCGAGTAGGTGTAGATCGTCCCCTTGCCGGACGCTTCCACCAACTCAACATTGTTGCTGAGCGTGAAGGGGCTGAGATTGCGCGGATACCAGAAGAACTGGCCGGTATCCTTGCAGCGCGGAATCATCAGTTTGCCTTCATTGGCAGCCGCCCAGAAGGCCTCGTTCTCGACGCTCATCGGCGGTGACGGAATGTTGCGCTGGCTCATGCGTCGGCCCTCCCCAGGATAACGGTTGAACTGCCCATGCGGGTGCCGATCGAGCCACCCGTGCCGTGGGCGAGCGCGAGCTGGCAATCCTTGACCTGGACAGCAGGATGCGCCTCGTCGCGCAGCTGACGGACCGCTTCCAGGACCTTCGTCAGGCCACCGCGGTTGATCGGGTGGTTGCTGCAGAGCCCGCCGCCATCGGTGTTGAAGGGCAGCTTGCCCTCGCCGGCGATCAGGTTGCCGTCGGAGACGAACTTGCCGCCCTGACCGACCTCGCAGAAGCCGAGATCTTCCAGGGTTTCCAGCACCGTGATGGTGAAGCTGTCATAGATCGATGCGTAATCCATGTCCGCCGGTGTCACGCCCGCCTCTTCAAAGGCGATCGGACCGGACCAACGTGCGCCAGTGAAGGTCAGATCGACCTGGCCGGAATTGAGATGCTTCGGCGCCTCGCCATGGCCCAGCACCTTGACGCAGTCGCGGTCTAGGCTCTTGGCCACTTCTGGGCTGACGACGATGAACGCGCCGCCGCCATCGGAGATGACGCAGCAATCGTTGCGGTGCAGCGGGTCGGCAATCATCGGCGAGTTGACCACATCCTCGACCGTCACAACGTCGCGCAGCATGGCGTGCGGGTTGTGCTGGGCGTGGTGCGACGCCGCGACCTTGATCCAGGCCATCTGCTCGCTGGTCGTGCCATATTCATGCATGTGCCGGTTCGCGGCCATGGCGTACATGTTGACCACGGTCGGGCCGTAGATGAATTCGAACGGCACGTCTGGCGCCGCGCCGTAGTTACGCGGCTGCGTGCCGGTCGCCATGCCTTCCGAGCGCGGCCGGCCGGCCAGGGTCACCAGGGCGATGTTGCATTTGCCCATGGCGATCGCCGCTGCGGCATGACCGATATGCAGGACATAGGACGAGCCGCCGACATCGGTGGCGTCGAGATGCCGCAAATTGCGCAGCCCCATATATTCGACCATCGACAGCGGGCCGAGGCCCGGCGCATCGCCGGCGCAGAAATAGCCGTCGATATCCTCCTTGCTGATGCCGGCATCGGCGATCGCACCGGCCGCGACCTCGCCATGCAGCTGAGCCACCGACAGGTCGGTCGCCTTCCGCGTCGGATGCTCGTAGATCCCCGCGATATACGCTTTCCCCTTGATACTCATTGAGTGGTTTCCAGTTCGTCTATGGATTTTGCCCGCCGACCATAGGCAACCGTCCAGGCGCCATCAAGGATGCCGGCGGATATCAGTTTTCGGTACGAAATTCTTCTGTAATAAAAATTACTATCTTTTCTATTTTTATTATTGACTTCATTTTTGCATATAATTATAACTGCAACATCGAATTAGAACGGTGCGGACAACCTTGGATAGGAGTTCACGATGTTGATGAAATCGAAACTGATACGGCCCCTCGCGCTTGGCGCCTTTGCCGTTGCCGTCGCCCTGGTGTCGGCGCCGTTCATCGCCACCGCAGAAGCCGGCGGATACCACAAGCATGACCATTACGAGTACAAGTGGCACAAGAAAAAGCATAAGGCCAAGGCGCATCGCCGCATGCACAAGCACGGCATCCACCATCATCACCACTACAAGGAAGAGCGCGGCCATACCCGCAAGTACCGCCGCATTCGGCACGCCTGGAAACATAAGCATGGCCACCACCATCACGGCCACAAGCGTCCGGTCAAGGTCATCAAGAAAGTAGTGAAGGTGGAAACAGCCC
>CAJWOT010000030.1 GCA_913044215.1 uncultured Rhodospirillaceae bacterium
TCCACACCGACTGGGTCGTGACGGCGTTATACAGGTCATGCTGATTGCCGAGGCAGGCGCGCAGATGCGGATACATCTGGTAGCGCACCTTCACCGCACAACGATCCAGGGCGTAAGCGATGCGCTGTGCCGTCTCGGGCGATTGGCCAAGCGTCGCATCGGCCAGGTCCCGCATGGCGGTCATCTGCGTTGCGGTGGTGGTGCGGTCCGCCGGCAGCCGGTTGACCATGCCGATCAGTGTCTGCGTCGTGTGCCGATTGACCGTATTGCTCTTGGCGGCCCGCGCCGCGACCGGGCGCAAGGGTCCCGTCACCATTTTGATCTCCGCGTCGGTCAGCGGATCCGGGTCGCCTTGCACCGCGACCGGCAGGGCAGACACCAGTTGCCCGATCGACAATGTCGCATCGGCCGGATCGCCGACCAGATCGCGCACGAGCGGTTCGGGCATGCGCACCGACACGGCGCTGAAGCTGCGCAGGGAGACGATTTCGACCTGGTCCGCGACTGCAACGGATTGTCCCTTGCCCTGCCGCGAGGCCAGCGTGATCGCCGCGCCGGGTACGGCTTTGTACGCGGTGCCCGTTTCGGGCGCCGGCCGGTTTTCCTGCAAGCAGATGCCTGAGACTTCAACCGAACACACGCCGTCCGCGTATTGGAGCGGCAGCGGTGTTGCGGTCGCGATCAGCCCAAGTATTTGCGGGGCCGCCTGGCTGGCTGCCGGTAACGCGGCAATCGCACCAATGGCGGCGATGAGTGACAAGACTTGCTTACGCATCAGCAACTCCCTCACCTGAAGGTGCCGCCCCCGCAACGCCGAATGTCCGAAAGGCCTGGTCCAGTTTAGTCGGAATGCGTCGACGCGAGAAATCAAATTTGGCCCCATCAGGCCGGCGGCAGGGGTGCCATCCAATTTGGGTGACTGGCCAGCTTCGGTTCGTTATTGAACCTCCATGCCGCCTAAGATTGCGACCAACGGGCGCTTCGCTCCTGCGCTCAGGACGGCGGCACGCCTACCCGGTTTCCCTGATGCTGTTCATTCGAGGCCAAGGTATCGAGTAGCTCTACCACCTCGTAGATCCTGCCTTGTCTGGTTTTCGCGAACAGAACGTATTCGACATCGTAGTCGTGGCCGCGGCTACTGCGGGCATGGAAGTCGAACCGCACGACGGAGGAGGCCTCGTCGCCTATTTCGTCATGGATGTCGACGCGAACTGACCTTGCCTCGTAGAACTTCTGAAAGACCGCCTCATTAAACCCGGTGACCGCGTCCTTCCCTTCGTGGGGACCGGCAATGTTGGCGGCGAGAGAGTGGTTGAGGCGCCAAACCACGTCGTCGGCATATAGGGATGCCATCAGCGCGCAATCTCCAAAGGCTTCGACGAGGCGACGCGCGGGTGTGGGTGAATTCATTTCGGGGCCCTTTTTATTATTAGCGTACTGTCGAAGTTAGATACCGCCGTATCGAAACGGACACGGCCTTTCGTAACCTAGAAAAATAACGGCACGACAATAAAGTCAGCCGCTGTAAGCCGGCGTCTGGCCAATCACAAAACGCCCTTTCGCATGCAATTATTCCCGCCTCCGATCCCGCTTATCTAGCCACCGGTAATACCCGCCCACCACCGGCAGGAACCACGGCCGGCCGTCGTAGAAGGGCACCGGCACCTTGGGCAGGTCGAGGGTGGCGTAGGCGGTGTTGGCCCGACCGCCCTGCAGGATGCGCTGCGCCACCTGGGTGCCGAGATAGGTCAGCATACCGACGCCGCTACCATTGCAGCCGAGGCAGTAATGCAGCCCCTTCTCTTGGCCCATATGCGGCAGGAAGTCGTTGGTGAAGGCGACGAGGCCGGACCAGCTGTGCGTGATCTTCGTGCCTTTCAATTGCGGGAAGCGGTCGGTCATCATCCGGTGCAGCAGCGAGCCGCTGACGTCCGGGCCGACCTGGGTGAAGCGGGCGCGGCCGCCATAGATCATGCGTGTGCCGTCCGGCGACATGCGGTAGTAGCAGAGCACCCGCGGCGTCTCCGAGATGGTGCGGCCGTGCGGGATCAGGCTCGCCGCCAGGTCCGCCGGCAGTTTTTCGGTCGCGATAATGTGGCTCGCCACCGGGATCAGCCGCTTGCGCAACCCCGGAGTCAGCGCGCCGGTATAGCCGTTGGTGGCGATGATCACCTGCTCCGCTTTACATTCGCCGCGGCTGGTGCGCACGGTGAAGTTCCCGGCTGTGCCCTCGATGCCGCTGACTTCCGTCTCGGCGCAGAGCCGCGCCCCGGCACGGTGCGCGGCTTCCAGCAAGCCTTTGTGGAACAGCGCCGGGTGCAGCTTGGCGGATTTCTTGATGACGATGCCGCCGTGATAGAAGTCGCTCGCGATCTCGGCCCGCTGTTCGGCGCGCGACAGCACCGTCGCGCCCGCATCGGTCACCCGGTTGATCAGCTCGGCCTTGGCTTGGAAGCCTTCGAAATGCTGCGCCGTGTAGGCGCCTAGAAAGCGGCCGGTCTTCTCGAAATGGCAATGGATGTTCTCGCGCGCGACCAGGGTCTCGATCAGGTCGAGCGAGGCCGCGCTTTCGACCATCAGCCGCTCAATCAGCTTGGCGTGGTCTTCGCCCTTCGACGCCTGGCCCGGCGTGCCGGAAATCCCCTTGCCGAGATTGATCCCGGCGCTAAGCCCGCCGCCATTGCGCGTGCTGGCGCCCTCGCCGAACCGGTCCTTTTCCACCACCGTCGCGGTCCGCCCGTTCCGCGCCAACTCCAGCGCTGCGGACAGGCCGGCATAGCCGCTGCCGACGATTAGCACCTCGGTGCTGGCCGGCAGGTCGGTGGCATGGTCCGTCCCCGGCCGCGCCGCTTCCCACCAATAGGGCTCGGGCACGTAGTCCGGGTGAAACAGGTCGCTATCCAGCGCCAAGGCGAAAACTCCCGATCAGACCTACTTCGCGTATTTCGTCGCGATCACCTCGAAGGCCGCGCGCATGGCCATCGCCTCGCCGCCTTCCGGTTTGCCGGGGGTGGCGCCGCTGTTCCAGGCCATGATGTCGAAATGCGCCCAGGGAATGTCGGGCTCGACGAAGCGTTCCAGGAACAGTGCCGCGGTGATGGCGCCGCCCTGCGGGATTTTGCCGGTGTTGGAGATATCGGCGATGTTCGGCTCGATATATTTGTTGTAGGGCTGCCACAACGGCATGCGCCAGACCGGGTCGTCCTGGGCCTCGCCGGCTTTGGCGAAGGCGGCGGCGAGGCCGTCATCGTTGCAGAACATGGCCGGCAGGCTGGGGCCGAGCGCGATACGCGCCGCGCCGGTCAGGGTGGCGAAGTCGAGGATGACGGCGGGCTTCTCGGCGGCACCCAGCGCCAGCGCGTCGGACATCACCACGCGGCCCTCCGCGTCGGTGTTGCCGATCTCCACCGTGATGCCTTTGCGGGTTGTGACCACGTCCATCGGGCGGTAGGCATTGCCGGATACAGAGTTCTCCACCGCGGAGATCAGCACCCGCAGCCGCACTTTGAGCTTGGCTGCCATGATCATATGGGCGAGCCCCAGAACATGCGCCGCGCCGCCCATATCCTTCTTCATCAAGAGCATGCCGCTCGCCGGTTTGAGATCGAGTCCGCCCGTGTCGAAACAGACGCCCTTGCCGACTAGGGTAACCTTCGGGTCCGAGGCACGGCCCCATTTGAGGTCGATCAGCCGCGGTGCGCGGTCCGAGGCGCGGCCGACCGCGTGGATTGCCGGGAAGTTTTTCTTCAACAAATCGTCGCCGACCACTGTGCTGCAGCTGGCCTTGTGCTGGCGGGCGAGCTTGCGGGCGGCGTCGGCCAGCTCGGCCGGACCCATATCGGACGCTGGAGTGTTGATCAGATCGCGGGTGAGGAAGGTCGCTTCGACCGCTGCTGCGACCGCCCCCTGATCAGCGTTCTTTGGCCAGACCAGTTCCGGATGTTGCTTCGGCTTACCCTTGTAGCGGGTGAATTTATAGGCGGCGAGGCCCCAACCGAGCGCCAGCCGGTTGGCGGTCGATGCTTTGGGTTCCCGGGCCAGTTTGTAGCGGCCTTTCGGCAGTTTGTCGCTCGCCGCCGACCAGGACCAGATATCGTCGTCGCCGCCCATGCCGACCAGCGCGCCCGATGCAGCGCCGTCCTTGCCTGGCAGCAGCAGGACCGATCCCGGTGTCGCCTCGAACGCCGCGCCCTTCACCCATGTGGCGGTGGCTTTGGGTTGTTTTTTCAGCCAGCCGGCCAGGCCGTCGGCGGTGAGCGGGGTCAGCGGCAGGGTGCGGGCGTTGGCCCGGGCGGCGAAACAGTCGGTCACGGGAATCTCCTCAACGGGGTGTGTACGATACTGAGTATCACAAAACCGCCAGTTTGATAAAATTGCGGCCATGGCTCGAAAACCCCAAGGCGTACTGCGCCGCGGCTGGACCACGGGCGCCTGCGCTGCAGCAGCGGCACGCGCGGCCTACCAGGCGCTTTTGACTGGCGATTTCCCGGACCCGGTGACGATCCGGCTGCCGAAAGGGGAGACGCCGTCTTTTCCGCTGGCGCAGCAGTTGCTTGAAGATGGTTCAGCCTGCGCCGGCGTAATCAAGGATGCTGGCGACGATCCGGACGTGACGCATGGAGCGCTGATCGTGGCGCAGGTCGCGCCAGGCGTTGCCGGCGCGGGAATCACCTTTCATGCCGGTTCCGGGGTCGGCACGGTCACCAAACCGGGCCTGCCGATCCCGCCGGGCGAGCCCGCGATCAACCCGGCGCCGCGCGCGTTGATTGCCGCAATGCTGGAAGAGGTGGCGGCACAGCACGAGACCATAGCCGACGTCGCGGTGACCTTGTCGGTGCCGGATGGGGAGCGCATGGCCGCGCATACCTGGAATCCGCGGCTCGGCATCGTCGGCGGACTGTCGATCCTGGGCACGACCGGGATCGTCATCCCCTATTCCTGCAGCGCCTGGATCCATTCGATCCATCAGGGCATCGACGTGGCGCGGGCGACTGGCGTCGGACACATCGCCGGCGCCACCGGCAAGACGTCGGAAGCGGTGGTGCGCCGGCATTACGGCTTGGATGAGGCATCGGTCGTCGATATGGGGGATTTCGTCGGTGGTATGCTGAAGTATCTCGACTCCCATCCGGTGCCGCGACTGACCATTGCCGGCGGTTTTGCCAAACTGACCAAGCTGGCGCAGGGCCACATGGATCTGCATTCTGGTCGCAGCCAGGTCGATTTCGACGCACTTGCCGCGCTTGCGGAACGACTTGGCGCGGTGGCTGCGGTGGCTGGCGCGGTGCGCAAAGCGAATACGGCGAGCGAGGCGCTTGGACTGGCGGACGGGCTGGGATTGGGTGACGCGGTCGCGGCGTCGGCGCGCGACGCTGCCTTGGAACGACTGTCCGCCGCAATCATGCTCGACGTGCTGGTTGTCGACCGGCAGGGAAAATTGGTGGGTCATGCCGGCCCGTGAAGCGCCACATCTTTTGATACTGGGCGGCACGGCCGAGGCGGCCCGGCTTGCATCGGCCGCGGTCGCGCGGTTCGGGCCTGGCCTCACCGTGACAACATCGCTCGCCGGGACGACCCGTACGCCAAAGCCCATCGCCGGCGAGGTGCGAGTCGGCGGATTCGGCGGGGCGAGAGGGTTGGCCACATGGCTGCGCGCCAAACAGGTCGATATGGTCGTCGATGCGACGCATCCTTTTGCAAGAAATATTTCAGAAAATTCGTTTAAAGCGACAGGGGCGGAGAATTGTCCGGCACTGGTCTTTTCACGGCCTTCGTGGCAACCGAAACCCGGCGATCGCTGGCGTGTCGTGTCCGATCTTGACAGTGCGGCGGCACTCTTGCCAGATATGGCAAAGCGGGCGTTTTTAAGTGTCGGATCGCAGCGATTGAGCGCTTTTGCGCGCCTGCCGAGTGTGCATTTGGTGGTACGCATGATCGACCCACCGGCGGAACCATTGTCGCTTATGGACCACAAGGTTCTGTTGGGGCGTGGACCGTTCGACGTTGATGCAGAGCGTGACCTGCTGCAGCGAGAACGGATCGATACGGTGGTCAGCCGGAACAGTGGCGGTGCGGCGACCTACGCGAAGATCGAGGCGGCACGGGATCTGAAAATCCCCGTCGTGATGGTCGAGCCGCCAGTACGTGAAGCGGGAGAGAGCGTGGAATCGTTGGAAGGAGCCTTGCGGTGGATCGAAACGCAGGTCGCTGTGCGCGGGGGTGCGGACTCATGAAGCGATGGGTCAGTGTCTTGGCAATCGCCGGGCCATTGCTGGCTGGGGGGCCTATTTATGCACAGACCGATTTAACGGCCACACACCCTATGCTTGATGCTGCTGCGATCGGCAATGCCGACGTTGTCGAATACTGGCTCAAGCGCGGGGTTCGGGTCGACCTGCCGGATCCGGATGGCAGGACGGCGTTGATCTTTGGGGCATTTAACGGGTCGATTGAGATTGTCGATTTGACCTTGTCTCTGGACGCTTTGGTCAACAGACAGGACAAGGGCGGTAGCTCGGCGTTGATTTGGGCGGCGAGCCAAGGGCATCTGGAAGTCGTCGAGCGTTTGATTGAGGTAGAGGCCAACGTGAACTTGCAAAACGGCCAAGGACAAACTTCGCTCATGATGGCCGCCGCGGCCGGTTATTACGACATTGTACAACTCTTGCTCGACAGCGGCGCGACCGCAAACATCCTGGATTATACCGGCCGTAGCGCGCTCGACTGGGCCCGGGACGGTCGAGATAATGACATTATCCGGCTCCTGCAAAAGGCGGAGCGGGGTGGTTAGTGCGGACCGCGCTTTGTTGGTATCGCTTTCGGCGATCCAACAACCGCGTCAACTCGCTCTGCTACTTTAAAAACTTCGATCTATCGTTTCGGCCTCAAGACGTGGTGATGGTCCTTGGCATAGAGACGGCTATCCGCAAAATCGCCCGCGTCGAGCACGCGCCCGACGAGGATTAGCGCCGTCCGGGTGATCCCTGCCGCTTTCACTTGGTTGCGGATATCGGCGAGTGTGCCTCGCAGGATTAATTCGTCCGGCCAGGAAACGCGGTAGGCGACAGCGACCGGGCAGTCCAGCCCATAGTGCGGTATCAGGTCGCGGACGACGCGCGCCAGATTGTTGATTGACAGGTGGATCGCCAGAGTTGCGCCGCTGCGGCCCAGCGATTCCAATTCTTCCCCCGGTGGCATTGCTGAGGCGCGAGTCGCGGTGCGGGTCAGCACGATTGTCTGCGCCACGCCCGGTAAAGTCAGTTCCGATTTGAGCGCAGCTGCCGCCGCTGCGTAGCTGGGCACGCCTGGGACGATGTCGTAGGGAATTCCCCGCGCGCCCAACCGCCGCATTTGTTCCGCGATAGCGCCGTAGAGGGCAGGGTCGCCGGAATGGACCCGGGCGACGTCGTGCCCGGCGGCATGGGCCCGGCTGATCTCGTCGATGATCTCGTCCAACGTCATTGGCGCAGTATCCATTACCGTCGCGTCTGGTGGCGCCAGGGCGATGAGCTCTGGCGGAACCAGCGATCCCGCATATAGGACGACCGACGCCCGCTGGATCAGGGACTGGCCGCGCACCGTGATCAGGTCCGCTGCGCCTGGCCCGGCGCCAATAAAGTAGACGGTCACGGCGCCATCCCGTAACCGCGCGGCGTGAAGACACGGGCGCCGTCGACGTGGTTCAGGATTCGGGACTCGCTGTTGCCGACGATCACCATTGTCAGCATGTCCACCGCATCGGTATCCAGTTCAGCCAGTGTCGTGATCGATACGGTCTCGTCGACGCGTCCGAGATTGCGGGCGATTACGACGGGGGTCGTTTCCGGCCGGCTCTCCAAGAAGGTTTCCTGGGCTTGGCGCAACAGATCGCGACGTCGCGCGCTTTGGGGATTGTACAGGGCGGTGACGAAGTCTCCCGCTGCGGCCGCGGTCAGCCGTTCCAGGATCACACGGCGCGGGGTCATCAGGTCGGATAGGGAAATGGCGCAAAAATCATGTCCCAATGGGGCGCCGGCACGGGCGGCGGCGGCCTGCATCGCACTGATGCCCGGGGCGACGGTAATCGCCGCGCGCCGCCAGACCGGGTCGGCGGCGGTTTCCAGTGTCTCGAAAACCAAGCTGGCCAAGGCGTAAATTCCCGCGTCACCCGAGCAGACCAGCGCGACCCGATGCCCTTCGCCGGCCAAGGTCAAAGCATCGCATACCCGGTCCGCCTCCTGGCCCAGACCGTAGGCCCGGCGTTCGGCCTGTCCGCCGACATCCGCGACCAGGTCGAGGTAGCGGTCATAGCCGACCAGAAACTCCGCCTCGGACAGAGTGGCAGTGGCCTCCGGCGAGCGCCAGGCCGGATCGCCAGGCCCGATTCCGACGATCGACAAATGTCCGCGCCTCTGCCCCTGATCGGTGTCGATATCGTGCGGCGACCGTGCGATCGCGCAAGTTGCCCGCCGCGATTTCCGTTTCGCGACGATCAGTTCGCCTTCCGGCCCGGCGAGAGCCAGCGCCGCGCCTTCCGCGACGCCGTGACACCCGGTCTCTTGGAACACGATCTCGGATGGCGTTTGAAGACGCGGGCTTTCTTTCTCCAAACGGGCGGCGTCGAAAAAACAGGCTGGCGCACCCAATGATGCTGCGACCTGGTGAACCGCGGGTTCATCGATCTTGAGGTCCAGCGATCCGATCGCTGCGATGGATTGCGGCGCCAACCCGGCATCCCTCAGCGTCTCCTCGACAAGGCGTTGCAACTCTCCAGTTGTCGTCCCGCGTTCGCAGCCGACACCAATCGCGAGCGTTGGCGAGTGGAGAACCAGTGCGTCGCTTGCTACAGGCCGTAGCCGGTCGGTGACGATGACCTGCGCGGCGGTGTCCTCCCGCCAGGGCCCCTTCGCCAGCCAATCTGCCGTGCCGGCTTGGATCTCAAGCCGCGCCCCATCGCCGGCCAACAACGAGGCCGTGATCGGTTTCACCTGCTCCGGGTTGGAGATCCGCCAGCCAGGAGGCGGGTCGTCGAGAGAAAAGCCGAGCCGTATGTCGCCCGCGGTGGTGACCGCGGCGATGCCGCCGCAGGCGTCCGCGATCCGCACCGCCAAATCGTTGGCGCCGTGATGCCCGCCGATCAAGGGCACGGCGGCACTGCCGTCTTCCGCTAGAGCGACGACCGGCGCATCACTGCGCTTTCCGCTGAGCACCGGTGCGATGGCGCGAATCAATATTCCCGCGGCGCAAAGTCCGACGATAGCCGCTCCTTCAATATGGAGCCTGCGGAGATGGGCCATCGTGTCATGGAACACCAAATCGGCCTCGTCGGCGCGTCCGGCGAGGCCGTGAACGGCCGCGCCTTCAAGGGTTGGTTGCAGCTGTCGCGCAAGGTCCAACCCGCCAGCACTTAGTACGATAAGCACGGTTTTCATCGCCACGCGGCACCCCGCTTATGCGACAGGATTAGCGAAAAATACGGCGCCCGTTCTTCGGTAACGCTGGTCAGCGGTTTGATGGCCTGCTCTGACATCGTCGCGTAGGCGACGTACTGCGCGGAGTCGAGAAGGCCCAGCTTGCCGAGCACCCGACGGACCTTTGTAAGGTGGCGGCCGACCTTGATGATCGCCACGCTGTCGGCGGCGGCGACGGCGTCGGTTAGGGCCAACTCTTCGAGGGGCGCTGGGACGACGGTGAGCAGATCGTTACGCGATGCCAGGGGGGATTCGAGTGCGGCAGCCGAAGCCATCAGCGAAGAAATGCCCGGCACGATCGTAATGTCGTATTGCGGCGCCATCCGGCCGAATAGGTACATGAACGAGCCGTAGAAGAACGGGTCTCCTTCGCACAGGGCGGCCACGTCGCGGCCGGAGTCCAAGTGTGAGCCGATCTCCACAGCCGCCTGATCGTAGACGGAGCGGTCCGGGAACTGGGTCGCTTCGATGGGCATGCGGATCGGAATTTCGACCGGATCGTGGGTAAGGTGCGGCGCCGCGATGCGGCGGGCCATACTGTCGCCTTCGAGCGGCGCCGGCCAGGCAACGACGGGGACGCTTTGCAGGATCCGGTGCGCCTTGAGCGTGATTAATTCCGGGTCGCCGGGACCGACACCGATGCCATAAAGCGTTCCGGTCACGGTTTTACGGCCTGCAATTGGGTGACCGTACGTAGCGGTGACCACGCGCGAAACCGACCGACGGATTCGGCATGCGAAATTCCGATACGGGTTAGGGTCCCACCCCAGCCATCGTGCAGGGTGTTGAGGATCGCCTCACCCTCCAATGTGACCGTGTTGGCCACCAACCGCCCGCCGGCGGGCAGCGCATCCCAGCAGGTTTCCGCCAAACCCTCGGCGCTAATGCCGCCGCCGATGAACACGGCGTCCGGTGCCGGCAGACCGTTTAAAGCGCCGGGCGCCTCGTCGGTGACGATGTCGAGAGTCGGCGTGCCCAGGGACGCGGCGTTCTGGGCGATCGCCGCGCAGCGATCGGCATTCCGTTCGATCGCAACTGCCTTGCCGCCGGCGCGCATCCATTCGATCGCTACCGAACCGCAACCCGCGCCCACGTCCCAGAGGACTGTGCCAGGTTGCGGGATCAACGCCGCGAGGGTGGCGGCACGAACCTCACGCTTGGTCAACTGCCCGTCATTGACGAAGACGGCGTCCGGCAGTCCCGGTGTCCGGCCCAGGATCCGTGCGTCCGTGTCGGCAGCACAATTGACCGCGACGGTGTTGAGGTTGGCCGTGCACCGCTCACCCCAGGTTTCTGCCGTACCGGTGTGCGCGGCCTCCGCCGCGCCGCCCATATGTTCGAATATCGTCATCGCGCTGGGCCCATACCCTTTTTTGCACAGCAATTTGGCGATTAGCGCCGGTGTGCCGCCATTCTCCGATAGGATCAAAAGACGGCCGCCCGGCCGGAGGTGGAGATTGAGCAGCTCCAGCGGCCGGCCGTGCAGGGTCAGGCACTCTACTTCGTGCAAGGGCCAGCCCATCCGGGCGGCGGCCAGGGAAAACGCGCCGGGCGCCGGCAGCACAGAAATTGCCTCTGTGCCGAATTCACGGGTCAGGGTGACACCAATGCCGTAACTCATCGGGTCGCCGGTCGCCAGAACGACAACCCGTTGGCCGCGCAGCGTTCCCAGTCGGGCGACGGTCTTGCGCAATGGCGACTCCCACCGGTGCCGTTCGGCAGGATGGTCTTCGGACACCATCGATAAATGCCGGTCGCCGCCGATCAGGACCTCCGCATTGTCGATGAGGTTCCGCGCCGCTGCCGGCAGAGCGGCGACTCCGTCCTCACCGATGCCGACGATATGCAGCCAGGCACTCATTCGGAAACATCTACCAGGGCGTTGACCGCTGCCGCCGCCAGCGCGCTGCCACCGCGTCTGCCGCGCAGGGTGATGTAGGGGGCGCCATGGGCACCTTCGATCAGTGCCTCCTTCGATTCGGCGGCGCCGATAAAACCAACCGGAAATCCGAGGATAAGCGCTGGGGCAGGCCATCCCTCTGCCAACCCTTCCAGTAAACGGAACAAGGCGGTGGGCGCGTTACCGATCGCGACGACCGCACCTGCAAGTTGATCTGGCCATAAGGTGACGGCGGCCGCCGATCTTGTCGTATTCTGCGACGCTGCAAGATTTGTTATGGACGGATCGCCCAGGCGGCATATCACATCGTTTTCCTGCGGTAGTCTGTTGGCGATCACGCCGCGTGCGACCATTTCGACATCCGTCAAGATCGGTGCGCCGCCTGCCAGCGCATCGCGGCCCACGCGTGTGACATCGGGCGACGCTGCCAAGTCGTCGACGATCTCGGGCATCGCGCAAGCATGTACGAGACGCAATGCCACCGGGGTTAGATCTTCGTCAAGCCTGGACAGATCCGTTTCGCGCCGTATCGCCGCAAAAGATTGGCGATAAATCTCCGCCGGGTCGCGGATATAGCTGTAAGCCGGTTTGCTCATGCGCCCAGGATCCAGGCTTCTTCAGTCTCGACGATCGTGCGCTCTGCGGGTGTCAGTGCCGGATCGCCTGCGAACAATGCACCGAGATCATCGGTTTCGTCGAGGGTGGCGAAATGGGCTGCGATCGTGCGCACCTGCCGGGCGTCCTTGACGGGATTCCGTTCCGGTGCGGGGGCGACCAGCGACGGGTAGACCTCGGCGAAGATAATTTGCGGCCGGGGATCATGGCGCAGCCCCGTCTCGAACGGCCATATGTGACTGATCATCGCCAGACGCGGATCGGTTCGTAACTCGAGGAGACGGGGAATGCCGGTCAGCACCTGGCTGCCGACGGATCCCGCACCGGCCAGTTGCCAGACCGAGCTTGTCGTCTTCGCTCTCGTGTCGCACAGGCGCCATTCGGCCAGATCGTTTGCGCTGTGGCGCCGGCGGCCGCGCCGCACCAGATGTGGGCGTTCTTCTTCTCGGACATTGCCCCAAAAGGGAAACGGTTCGCCGCTCAAGCGCTCGTTCAGGCGTTCCGCGATGTCGATCCGATTGTTGGCGTTGTCCGGCGCGTCATCGAGGTCGTCGGCAATCGCCTGCCACATATGCCGCCACGGCAGCCCCGGCATCCCCAGACGTTCCGCCGTGCCGGACGGGTAGCCGAACGGAAAATCGAAACCGATAAGAACCCGATCGCCTTCATCCGTGATGGCCGAGAGGACGTTTGCCAGGCGCTTGGTCGCCGCGTGCCGCGTGCTGGGGTTTTCCCGGCGCGTCAGCCGGACTTTGCCATTCTTGCGTCGCAGCAGGGCCCACCAGATCGAATCCTTGCCCTTGCGCGGCGATGCCGCCGCGCTCCAATCGACCATCAAATAAGCGTCGAACAGGTTAGTCAGCGTCCGAGGCTTTCTTCATGCTGTTGGGGCCCATCGGATGATCGGCGTGCGGGTAGGGGTGATGGGTGTGCATGTGGCCATGGTCGTGACCACTATCGTGTCCGTGGTCATGATCGTGGTGATCATGGCTGTGGCCGCCGGTTCCGATGCCTTCGACATGATGGTGATGGCTCTCCTGCGCCAAACCCACCTCGCTCTCAAATCCGAGGACCTGCGCCCGGTACTTGCAGAGCTGACAGTTCATCGCATTGTCGCCGGACACGATATTGCGCACACGATCGGCGAAAGTGTCGAGGACCAGCGGGTGGTCATTGAGATAGCCGGCTTTGATGAACTCCACATTCGGATGCCGGGCGGCTACCAGATCGGTGTAGTCGTAGATTCGCTTCACCAGAATTCCGGTGAACAGAAAATAGGGAAAGACCACGATGCGCGGGAAACCCAGGCGGACGGCCTGTTCGAGCGCCGGCTCGACCAAGGGAAAGGTGACGCCGGAATAGGCGGTTTCGGCCCAGCCGAGGCCGAGCCCTTCCCACAACATTCGGGTGATTTTGGCGACATTGGAATTCGCATCCGGATCGGAGGCGCCGCGTCCAACGACGACGAGCAACGTGTCGCTGCGTTTCACATCGTCACCGGCCGTAGCAAGCGCCTCTTCGACGCGGTTGCCGGCCGCATTGATCATTTTCGGGTCGATGCCAAGTTCCGCGCCGTAGCGGATTTCGACGTCATCATGCTGCGCTTGATAGGTGTTCAACACGGATGGAATATCATTTTTCGCGTGACCGGCAGCGAACAGCATGCCCGGTACGGCGAGGATTGTCCTGTTTCCGCGCTCACGCAGTGCATCCAATCCTGTACGGATTATCGGTGTGGCGAATTCAAGGAAGCCGTAATCGACATCGTATTCCGGCATGCGGGTTCGCAGCCCGGCCGCCACCGACTCGAATTCCCGCACGGCCCCTTCATCGCGGCTGCCATGGCCGCACACCATGACTCCGAATTTTTCGGTCATCGTCGCTGTCCCGCTTGAGGATCGTCAGAAGACCTTTTCTATCAGTCTGGGCGGGATGGGTCAGGCGAATTTTCAGCTAGCTGCTGCTGTCCGGGACGGTTTGTTGGGCTTCGACCCGGAGAATGACGCCCTCGACGGTTTTTACCGTGACCTTTTGACCTTTGGGAAGGTCCGGGCCTTCGATCTTCCACATCGTGTCATCGACATGCAGCCGACCCCGGCCATCGACGATCGGCTCCGCCAAGGTGAAGACGCGGCCGATATATTGTGAACCGCGGCGGTTGAGGCTGGGCTGATCGGTTTCGATCGGACGGGCCTTAAGGTAGCGTCTCGCCACGAGGATGCTAACCACCGACAGCACGGCGAAGATCAGGAACTGGTATTCCCAATTCAGGTCGGGAACGAAAAACACCGCAAAACCGACGATGCCGGCCGCAATGCCCATCCACATGAAGACGGCGCCGGGAGCGGCCACTTCCAGCACGATGAGCACGATACCGAAAATCCACCAGCCCCAATGGTTGGCACCTTCCAGCCAGGCCATAACTGCATCCATGATGAGACTTCCCCCTTACGAACGGTTCCAGGGACCGGTGTCCGCGTCACCCGGGGTATCGTCCGTCTGCGCCGGCGGCGGTGTAACGCGCGCCGGTTTCGGCCCGTCGTCGCCACCGAATGTGTCGCGCACGATTTCGGCGATGCCGCCAACGGCGCCGATGACCCCGGAGGCCTCGAGCGGCATGAAGACGAGCTTCTGACTGGGTGACTGCGCGAAGGATTCCAGTGCCTCAACATATTTCTGCGCAACGAAGTAGTTGATCGCTTTGACGTCGCCCTCGGCGATCGCCACCGACACCATCGCGGTCGCCTTCGCTTCCGCTTCGGCTTCCCGTTCGCGCGCTTCGGCGTCGCGGAAGGCGGCTTCGCGCCGGCCTTCCGCTTGCAGGATCGCGGCCTGCTTTTCGCCTTCGGCGCGCAGGATCTCCGCCTGCCGTTCGCCTTCCGCTTCCAGGATCTGGGCCCGCTTCTCACGCTCAGCCTTCATCTGCCGCGCCATCGCATCGACCAGATCGCGCGGCGGGGCGATATCCTTGATTTCGATGCGGGTGATTTTCACGCCCCAGGGCGTGGTGGCTTCATCGACGACGGACAGCAGGCGCGAGTTGATCTCGTCGCGCTTGGACAGCAATTCGTCGAGATCCATTGAGCCCATGACGGTCCGGATGTTGGTCATGGTCAGGTTGAGTATGGCCAGGTTCAACTGTCGGACTTCATAGCTTGCCTTGGCCGCGTCGAGGACCTGGAAGAAGACCACGCCGTCGACCGACACCATGGCATTGTCCTTGGTGATGATCTCCTGTGTCGGCACGTCCATGACCTGTTCCATCATGTTCATCTTCATGCCGATCCGGTCGACGATCGGGATGATGAAGTGCAGCCCGGGACTGAGGGTTCGCGTGTAACGCCCGAAACGCTCAACCGTATATTCCATGCCCTGCGTCACCGATTTGACGCCGGCAAAGACCAGGATGACGGCGAGAATGACGCATGCGAAGACAAAGATCGTAAATTCGTTGATCAATTCCATTACCTACTCCCGACAGCCGCTGAAACAGAAATTCGGCCCGTAATTTTAAGATATATGTAATGTTGATGGTAAAATCACAAAAATCAAGTATTACGAAAGTATTTCGTGCCATGGATCATAGATGAATACGCGTGCGGTTTCCATTTTGATTTTATCCAGATCGTTTAATCGGGAGATTTGCTGAATGCGCGCTGTCCGTGGTTTGCGATGTTCTTCGTATTGTTGCAGGGCCGATTCGATCCCATCGTGACCGACACCGGCCAGGCAACGCGCGATGACTGCGGCGTCTTCGATCGCGGTCGCCGCCCCCTGAGCCATGTAGGGCGTCATCGGGTGACAGGAATCGCCAAGCAGCGTGACGCGGCCCTTACGCCATTGCGGCATGGGATCGCGTTCGAACAGCGCCCATTTATGGACGTCCCGACAGGCGGCGAGAACGGTGCTGACCTGGGGATGAAAATCCTTGTAGGCGTCGCGTAACATGTCCAGATCGCCTTTGGCGGACCAGGACTCGACTTGGAAGTCCGGTTCCGGCGTGCTGGTGACGAAGTAGATCTCGTCGCGCTGCGGCGTGACGTAATACATCACGATATGCCGGTCGGGGCCCCACCATTTGGCGCTGCCGTCGATGGTCGCGCCGCCCATCAGGGACGCGGGAAAAGTGGTGC
Organism: uncultured Rhodospirillaceae bacterium; assembly: GCA_913044215.1. Lineage (GTDB taxonomy): Bacteria > Pseudomonadota > Alphaproteobacteria > UBA8366. Next base: position 16,098 of record CAJWOT010000030.1, read on the forward strand.
GGTAGGCGACGCGGCCGGTAAAGCGCGGCGCTTCCGCACCCCAGAGTGTCTCGCGGACGACCGAGTGCACGCCGTCCGCACCGATCGCCAGGTCAGCCGACGCTTCGCTGCCGTCGGTAAACTCCAGCCGCACGCCTTCGTCATGTTGCGCCAAACCGACGAGTTTCTTCTCGCGGCGCACGATCTCTTCGGGAACGATAGCGGCGAGCGCTTCGTGAAGATCGCCCCGGTGCATGTAGAAATAGGGCGCACCGTATTTTTCTTCGACCTCTGCACCCAGCATGCGTTCCCAGGTGATTTCACCGCTATCGTGCTTGCGGTTGAGGGAGGAGTCTGGACGGAAGGCGCGCTCGCGCAGCCGCTCCTCCAATCCCAACCCGCGCAGCACCTTGACGGCATTGGGGCTCTGCTGAATACCGGCGCCGACGCGCGCGAAAGCGCGGGCCTGCTCATAGACGGTAACGTGATGCCCGACCTGCCGCAGGGTAGCGGCCGCCGCCAATCCTCCGATACCGGCACCGACGATGGCGATCGAGAGAGGTTTTCCGGTCAATGCTCCGCCCTTTCCACTGCTCTGAGGCATCTCAGAATAGCGCCTGTCGGTTGCTATTGCTCCCTTTTGCAGTGATTGACGCCGCCCCCGCCGCGACGTCAGAATCGGTCCCATGTCCTCTCCAGAACTCGCCGCCGCGCAACCGTTCGTCCTGCTGTTCCTGGCGCTGCTGATCGATGCGGTCGTGGGTGACATGCGCTGGTTCTTTCGCCTGGTGCCGCACCCTATCGTGCTGGTAGGTCGCTTGATCGGGTTCCTGGACGACAAGCTCAACCGGTCGAAACGGGGCAAGGCGGCATTGCTGATCCGGGGTTGCATCGTCACCGTCCTGGTGACCGGGCTGGCCGCCGCGCTGGGACATTTGTGCACCCGCATTGCTGGAAGCGTGCCCTATGGCGAGGCGTTCGAACTGTTTCTCATCGTGGTCCTAGTGGCCCAACGCAGCCTTTACGATCACGGGCACGCGGTGTCCTCTGCGCTGAAACGCGATGGGGTCGAGGCCGGACGCGCCGCGGTCAGCCACATCGTCGGCCGGGACACCACATCGCTCGACGAACATGGTGTCGCCCGTGGGGCGATCGAGTCGCTGGCCGAAAATTTCGCCGACGGTGTGGTCGCACCAGCCTTCTGGTATCTGATCCTGGGCCTGCCCGGCCTGTTCGCCTACAAGGCGATCAACACGTTGGACAGCATGATCGGCTACAAGTCCGAACGCTATCGCCATTTCGGCATGGTTGCCGCGAGGTTGGACGATGCCGTCAATCTCATTCCGGCGCGGCTGTCCGCGATTTTTCTCGTCTTTGCCGGCGCGGTGACACCGACCGCCAGCCCTGCGCGCGCGACCAAGGTCGTCTGGCGCGATGCGGGCAAGCATGACTCGCCCAATGCCGGTTGGCCGGAGGCTGCGATGGCCGGCGCGCTCGACAGGGCGCTCGGCGGGCCGCGCACCTATCTCGGCGGCGTCGAAAAGTCGGAGTGGATCGGCGATGGCGATGCCAGAGCGACGGTGCGGGACATCGACCGGGCGTTGCTGCTCTACGGGTTTGCCTGCCTGATCCACGCGCTGTTCTACGCCGCGGTCGCCGCCATGGTGCTCGGATGGTGAAACCCGGTTAGAGCGGACAACCGAACAGCCGGCCGAAGCCCGTCGGTGTGTCGTGGATTTCCGCCAAGCGCAGCATATGCCAGGCCAGCGCCTGGTTGCTTGCGATGACTGGCTTGCCGAGCGTTGCTTCCGTGTCCGCGATGAGTTCCTGCGTGCGCAGGTTGGTGCAGGAGATGAAGACCGCGTCGCAGGGCGCTTCGGCCCCGACATCGAGGATCGCCCGGCGGACCGAGCCGGCGTCGATCCGCGCGACCGTCCGTTCCTCGCTTTGTTCGAATGACCCGAATCCGGCGACCTCGAACCCTGACGCTTCCAGATTCTGCCGCATGGCCGCCGAGACATCGGCGATGTAGGGGGTAACGAAACCAATTTTCTTTGCGCCGAGCGCTCCCAGGGCGGCTTTTACCGCCGTCAGCGGGTCTGTTGTCGCCGCCGCCGGTTTCACCGAATGGATCGCCCGAGCGACGTTTTTCGCCCCGATGATCGTGGCGCCCGAGGTGCAGCCATAGCCGATGACATCGAAACCGAGATGCGCTGGCAGCAGCCCGACCGAACCGGGGATTTCGGCCTCCATCTGGGCCAGGCTTTCCGGCGTCACATCCAGACCGCTGGGGATGCGGCTGTGATACAGCACCACGCCGTTTCGGGCTGTGTAGGCGCGGAGTTCCGGCTCGATCGTCTCGTCCGCCTGCAGCACGATCAGGCCCAAAGTGGCGCGCCCGCCCCATCCTTCGTCCGTTTCGAACCGCAGGCGCATCGCGGATCCCCTAACCGATCACCGGCAGCTCAGCGGCGGCGCGGCGGCTCAACAACTCTGCGCCGTCGTCCCGGATGACGAGATTCTCCTCATGCACCATGTTACGGCCGGGGGCGAACTCCATGCCCGGCTCCAAGGTGATGACCATACCTGGCGATAGAACGGTATCGTCGAAGGCGGCGTGCGAGGGCGGTTCCGTCAATTCGCTGCCAAGCCCGTGTCCCAGCCGACCAACCGCATTGCCCAAGGCGCCTCCCGCTTCCAAAACCGTTTGCATCGCTCCAAACAGGTCGGCGCTGGTCGCACCCGGTCGCGCCGCGGCCAATCCGGCCTCGGTGGCCCTATAGACCGTGTCATAGGCGCGTCGCGCTGCGTCGTCGGCCGCCCCGATCGCGAAGTTTCGGTCGAAATCGCTGAAATATCCGTCATAGACGCAGCCGGTATCGAGGATCAGCACGTCGCCCCGTCCGAGCGCCCGGCCAGCGGGTGGCGAGATGATGTCGCCGTAGCCGCCCGGTCCGGCGCCGCCGACCAGATAGGACACGTCATCGACTCCCTGGCGCAGACATTCGAGTTTGAACGCCCGGAACGCTTCGATGTCGCTTTGGCCTTCCGCGAACAGCTTCGGTGCCCGATCGAATGCGTTGGACACGAGGGTACAGACATGTCTGATCTTATCGATCTCTCGCTCCGATTTCACCATGCGCACGTTGCGCATGACGGCGGAGGCGTCGGCAAAATCGAGCGCGTGGCGCAGCGCATCGAACGCCTGCACCGGCATGCGCAGATGGGTCTCGCGCGCCATCGGTGCCCCGATCGTGCCGCCGGAGCCCGCGCATTCCTCCAGGGTCGCGTAGAGCAGTGAAACACCGTCGTCAGTCGGGTGCGGCGAAGACCAGGTACGGATATCGTCTACCCAGCCGCGTGCCATGCAGGCCGCACCGATCTCGGGGATAACGGCAACCGGTTTGGCCGCCCGAGGGACAACCAGATACCAGGGCCGCGTCGGGCTTTGCCAAAACTGGGTCAGAAAGCCGGACAGATAGCGAATGTCCGCCTCGGTGGTGAGCAGCAACGCGTCGAGGCCGGCAGGCGCCATCGCCTGCTGCACGCGATCGAGCCGCGCTGCATACTCGGCGTCCGGAAAACCGCGCGGTGGCGGTACATCGGCCATTTCTAAAGCCGGCTTTCCTTGCGCGCCGCAGCGATCGGCATATCGGTGAGCCGCGCCAGATCGCCTTCCTGAAATAGGTTCGGGTTGTCCAGGAACTCGAGCATCATGTCGGTCACGTCGTCGCCCCAGAACAGCTCGCCCTCGATTTCGAAGGTTGGGATGCCGAACACGCCGCGCGCCGTCGCCTCATCCGTATTCGCGCGGAGCTGATCCTTAACCGCGGGATCGCTGATGGCGGCCGAAAGGTCATCGATGCCGAGCGCGGCCGCGAGCGGCTGCAGACTCTCCGGGTCCTGCCCGTCCTTGCCGTCGCCCCAGATGTGCCGGAAGATCGCTCGGACCGCATCGATATCGGACCCGAGCGCGAGGCTGAGGCGCAGCACAGCAAGCGGGTTGAAGGGGTGTCTCGGCGGCGCTTTGAAGGGAATGCCCCGTTTGTGCGCCTGCCAGTGGCAGTAGCGATAGGTCTGGCGCCGTTTCGCCGGTATTTCGGCGGGGCCCATATTGTCCCAATAGCCCAGTAGCCCGGCGAACAGCACCGGTTTGATCGTTACATCCACATCCGCTGGCAACCGATGGAAACACTCAAGCTGCAAATAGGCGTAGGGCGACACATAGTCGAAATACCAATTAGCTTGGCGGGACATTTGCAATTCTCCGTAACCGATCGACTGCCGTTGCTTAGCGCGTTGCGGTCCGTTTCCGCAACCCGGCGATTGCGAGCAGCCGGTCGATACCGAGATGTTGCTCAAGATGGTCGGCGAGGGCATCCAGCGTCTGCTCGATGCGGGATTCGTACGCCACCGTTGCGGCGGTTCCGGCGCGGATCCGGTCGAGGAAGGCGCGACGGAATTGGTCGGCGGCGAAGAGACCATGCAGATAGCAGCCCATAACCCTGCCATCCGGCGACATGGCGCCGTCCGACCGACCGTCGAGATAGAGCATCGGCCGTTCGGTATCCGGTCCTGAGGTCTGGCCGATATGCATTTCGTAGCCATGTACCGTGGCTTGGGTTGTCTGCTCGGTCCCTTTGGTTTCGGTCAGCCGTTTGCTGCTGGACAAGGTGGTTTCGGTTTCCAGCAAGCCGAGACCTTGCGTCGTGCCTGCTTCGCCTTCGATGCCCTGCGGATCGGCGACCGTATGGCCGAGCATCTGATAACCGGCGCATAGTCCGACCACCAGACCGCCGCGCCGGACATGGGCCCGAAGGTCTATATCCCAGCCTTCGGCATAGAGTTGGGCCAGGTCCTGCCGCGTAGTTTTCGATCCCGGCAACAGGACGAGATCGGCATCTGCGGGCAGCGGAGCGCCGGTCCGCACCATAATGATCTGCACATCCGGCTCGGCGGCGAGGGGGTCGAGGTCGTCGAAATTGGCGATCCGGTTGAAGCGCGGTACGGCGATGCGGATAGCGCCTGCCGCCTTTGGTTCGGCACCGGCGTCGAGCGCCATGGAGTCTTCCGCCGGCAGGAGACCGGCCTCCGCAAACCAGGGGACGATGCCATGGCAGTCCAATCCTGTGCGCTCTCGGATCGAAACCAGCGCTGGGTCGAACAGCGTCGTGTCACCGCGAAACTTATTGACGATATAGCCGCATAAGCGGGCCCGCTCGCTTGTTTCCAGCAATGCATGGGTGCCAACCACGCTCGCGATTGCGCCGCCGCGGTCAATGTCGGCGACCAGAGCGACCGGAATATCGACCGCTTCCGCGAACCCCATATTGGCGATATCGCCGTCCCGCAGGTTGATTTCCGCCGGGCTGCCCGCGCCTTCTACCAGGATCAGGTCGGCACCGGCCGCGAGAGCGTCGTAACTTTCGGTGACCGCTGCCAGCAATTCCGGCTTCAGCGCGTGGTAGTCGCGCGCCGAAGCGGTACCGCGCATCGCACCCCGAACGACGATTTGCGCGCCGACCTCCCCTTGCGGTTTCAGCAGGACGGGATTCATATCCACGCACGGTTTGACGCGGCAGGCGCGCGCCTGCAACGCCTGGGCGCGACCAATTTCGCCGCCATCTCCGGTGACGGCGGCATTGTTCGACATGTTCTGCGGTTTGAACGGCCGGACGGCCAGTCCCCGGTTCGTGCAGGCCCGTGCCAGGCCCGCCACGAGCAAGGACTTGCCGACATCCGACCCTGTGCCCTGCAGCATCAGGGCGGCAGGCATCAGCTGGGCCTACTTAAAATTCGCGAGCGTGTCGCGCAGGCGGTCGGCGTCGGCGTTCTTGTAACGGCCTTGCAGGACAATCGCTTCCGGCGTCGCTTGCGGGTCTTTGTAGTAGCCCTGGTTGAGGCTGTCCCGCTTCTCGATCACAGAGCCTTCTAGACCGCCGCCGAGGAAGGCGCCTTTACCCACGGAATAAGTGATGATGTCTGCGCCCAAAGCCGTGGAGGTCGCGCCTTCGATGCCGACGCCGTAGGGTCCGACGGCGGCGTTCAACTCACCGCCCAAGGTGACCTTGTTGCTGATAATCGAATTGAGGCCCTTTGACGTCATGATGATCAGCATGGTTTCCGATACCTGCCCGCCGAACTGAATGCCAATACTGGCGGCTCCCATCGTGTAAAATGCGGGATAACTCCATTCACCGCTTTTGCCTTTCGCGAGCAGCACGCCGCTGCCGCCTTCGCCGCCGACGATGAAACCGGCCTTCAGCAAGGCTGGAATCACGAGCACGCCTTTCGCCTGGCGCAGATATTGTTTCACGAAATTGTTGATATCGGTTCGGGCGGTGATCTTCTTGATCGAGAGAAGCGCCTTATCGACTAACTCTTGCTGCTCATTGTAGGCGCGCGCGGGGGCGCTCCAGGCGAATAGTCCCGCTGCCATCGTTACGAGCAGGAGTGCGGCAACCTTTTTCATGTATCTAGCCCTATTACCCAATGGTCAGAATTCGATACCGATCTGCGCTTTGACGCCGCTGCGGAAGGGATGCTTCACCTGCGTCATCTCGGTCACCAAATCGGCCATCTCGATCAACGGTTCCTTCGCGTTGCGTCCGGTGACCACGACATGGAGATCGTCCGGCTTGTTTCGCAACGCTTCCAACACTTCATCTAGTGGGATGTAGTCATAACGCAATACAATATTTAGTTCATCCAGAATTACCATCCGATAGCTTGGATCGGCCATGAGCTGCTTGGCGTATTCCCAGGCGGCGCGCGCCGCGGCGATATCGCGCTGCCGGTCCTGCGTGTCCCAGGTGAAGCCTTCGCCCATCGCCTTGATGGTGCAAAGCTCCGGAAACCGATCTAGCACGTCCCGCTCGCCGGTCGCCCAGACGCCTTTGACGAACTGGACGATGCCGACCTTCATGCCGTTGCCGATGGCGCGGACCGCGAGCCCCATGGCGGCGGTCGATTTTCCTTTACCCTTGCCGGTGTGGACGATCAGCAAGCCTTTCTCGATCGTCTTGGTCGCCAGCATCTTGTCGCGGGCCGCTTTCTTCTTGGCCATCTTTTCCGCGTGCCGGGCATCGGCTTCGGATTCGGTCATTCCTTCGGTCTTCATGGCGCGTCTCCCCGGTTATGCCGCACGGCGCAGTCGGTCGAGATGATCGTAGCTGATGTTCGAGCGTGGCTGCCACAGGCCGCGATCCTGCGCTTCGATCAACCGTTCGGCGATTTCCCGCAACGCCGCGGGATTGTGTTCGGCAATAAAGTCACAAATGTGGCGGTCGTCGAGATAGGCGTCGTAGACCGCATCGAAATGATGATCGGCGACCGCGCCCGTGGTCGCGGCGAACGCGAACATATAGTCGACCGTCGCGGCCATCTCGAAGGCACCCTTGTAACCGTGCCGCATGACACCCGCGATCCATTTCGGATTGACGACCCGGGCGCGCACGACCCGCGCGATTTCTTCCTCCAGACGGCGTATCTTCGGGGTCTCGGGACGCGAATGGTCGTTGTGATAAATGGCCGGCCGGCTCCCGGAGAGAGACTGCACGGTGGCCGAAAGACCGCCTTCGAATTGATAGTAATCGTCCGAGTCCAGAAGATCATGTTCCCGGTTGTCCTGGTTATGGATCACGGCCTCAACGTGACGCAGACGGGACTCGAACAGGCCGTGCGCCGCTTCACCTTCCGCACCGGCGCCGTAGGCGTAGCCGCCCCAGGCAACGTAGGCCCGGGCCAGATCGTCGGTGGTCTGCCAGCCTCGTTCATCGATCAGTGCCTGCAATCCGGCCCCGTAGGCACCCGGCTTCGAGCCGAAGACCCGGGCCGCGGCGCGGCGCCTGGCAGTCTTCTCGGCGAGACCGCCTTCCGCTAATGCGGCGGCATCCGCACGAACCTGGGCCGCGAGCGGGTTGTCGCGATCGTCTTCTTCCAGCGCTGCGACGGCCCGCACGGCGGAATCGAACAGATCGATCAGCGCCGGAAAGGCGTCGCGGAAAAATCCAGAAATCCGCAGGGTCACATCCACCCGTGGCCGGTCGAGCACGTCGAGCGGCAGAAGCTCGAACCCGGTGACCCGGCGCGACGCGGAATCCCAGGTCGGGCGGGCGCCGATCAGGGCCAGCGCCTGTGCGATATCGTCGCCGCCGGTCCGCATATTGGAGGTGCCCCAGGCCGATAGGGCGAGCCGCTTCGGCCAATCACCATGATCCTGCGCGTAGCGTTCGATCAGCATCTGCGCTGATTTCCAGCCCAGCAGCCAGGCGGCCGGCGTCGGCGCGGTGCGCGTGTCTATGGAATAGAAATTACGGCCCGTCGGCAGCACGTCGGGCCGGCCCCTGGTCGGCGCGCCGGAGGGGCCTGGCGGCACGAACCGTCCATCAAGTCCGCGCAGCAGTCCGTCGATTTCGGCGGCGCCGCAAGCGTCCATCGCGGGTGCGATGGTGGTGCGGATTTCGTCGAGGACGGCGTGCGTGGCAGTCCAGGCTGGGTCGGGCTTTTGCGATCCTTCGACGAGAGCGAAGGCCAACAGTTCCAGACGTTCAACGGTATCGCCATTCGTCCGCCAGGCGTTTTTCCCCTCACCCCGGCCCTCTTCCCAGGGAGAGAGGGCTGGGGTGAGGGGATGACACAACGCCTTAGGCCGCGGACCGCTCCAACGCTTCCCCAACACACAGTCCAGCGGATCGAAATCCAGTCCCAGGTCCGCCGCCAACGCTCGGATC
>CAJWOT010000031.1 GCA_913044215.1 uncultured Rhodospirillaceae bacterium
CCTTTCCGCTTGGCACAGACTAGCAAACCACCACACCAAACGCTTGTTCCCATGACGTCGATGTGGAAATCATTGCAACTCCAGTTTTTTGGGTCAGCATAATCGACAGGATAATCCAGGCGCGCCGCGCGATTGAATAATGACAGATTTTGGTAAGGGTGATTTTCAGAATATTACTCGGTACACGATCGATACGCTGATCGATGACGAGGACGCTGACAGCCCCATCACACAAGTGCTGGAATATTAGCTGGAGCTCAAAAACGGCGGGGTGGGTGCGCCCCGGGCGGACCAGTTCGATATCGCCAAATTGTGGCAAATGAAGTTTCCCAATCACGTCACGATCACAGATTGCTCGATGGAAGATCCAAGGCGGTTCCAGATCATCTACCGCGCCCACGATGCCGGCAATATTCCACGGATCTACGGGGACCGCATGACGGGATTGCGGCTCGGCGACATGCCCTGCAGGCTGCATTCACGTTATCTGCAAAGGGACTATGTCGGCGCGAAAGCGGATGCGGATCCCAGAACCCTGCACTACCAACGGTTCAAACAGCGGATTCGCGGCTACTGCCGCGACTATACCCGCCTGCTGCTGCCCTTCGCCGCACCGGATGGAACGATTGGCCGGATCATGGGCGTATCCCGCCCGAACCATCCGCCCTACTTCGATCCCTTCCCCGATACGGTCAGGGATTCTTCCAATCGCTGGTCTGAGTGGTAATCTAGCGCCTCAACCGACACTTCAAACACAAGAGGACTAGATGTCAGTGATAGGGGAAGGTAGCGAAGCCCCGGCGTTCTCGATGACCAACCAGGACGGCAACCCCGTCGCGTTGGGCGATTTCGCCGGCAAATACGTGCTTCTCTGGTGGTATCCCAAAGCGGATACCCCCGGATGAACGACTGAAGGCAAAGGGTTCCGTGATCGAATCCAAGAATTCAGCGACAACAATGCGGTGATCCTGGGTGTCAGTTTCGACACGCCGGACGCCAACAAGAAGTTCAAGGAAAAGTTCGACTTTCCGTACGACCTGCTGAGCGACGAAGGCCGGTCCGACTCCATCGCCTTCGGTGCGGCGGATTCGGACTCACCGCGCCCGAGCCGCGTATCCGTGCTGATCGGCCCGGACGGTAAGGTCGCCAAAGCCTACGGCACGGTCAAACCGGCCGACCACCCGGATCAGGTACTGAATGACCTGAAGGGCCTGTCGTAAGACGGGACACCGGTTAGCGACGAAGCGGCGGCACCGGGCATGACGCGCCCTGTGCCGCCGTTTTTTTATTGAAGTCCCGGTATCAACCTGCTTGCAGCAGCACCGTCAGATCCCGCACATCGTCTAGCGTCTCCAGACCCAGCACCATCTCCTCGATCGCCGCGACGCGGTCGCCGACGACCCGGCCCGCCAAATCGCGGAACTTAGCCACGGCTTCGGCCTCCGGATAGGCTTCCGGCGCGCTGCCCAAACCCTTTGCCGGTTCGACCTGCTGGGCCACGACCGCACCGGATTTCAGATTGATCGTGATGTGTTCGCCGCCGCCCTGGCGCGGGGCGTTCTCGTCGAGATGCACCGTGATACGGCGCGCCAGATCCCTTACCGCCGGGTCCTCGATCGCCTCTTCGGTATAGCGCGAGACCGTCAGCTCCCCGTCGGTCAACGCGGCCGCGATGCTGTACGGCATGTTCATCTGCGCCTCGGTCACGTTGCGCCCCTCGAACGGCCAGCCGCCATGCTCGACGAAGGCTTTCGCCCCGGTGATGCGCACCGACTCGATATCGTCGGCCGAGAAGCCTTCGCGCTGCTTCATCACCAGCACCGTGTTGACCGGCCCGTGGCAGCCGCCGACGCAGGGATAGAGCTTGATGCGCACCCGCATGGTCTCGAACGTCTCGCCCAGCCCGGCATTGATCTGCGCGATGTCGAAATCGTCCGTACTTTGGGTAAAGGTCGTGCAGAAGCCGCCATAGGGTACCTCGAACACATCCTCAATGCCGGTAAAGCCACCCGACGCCAGCAGCCCCGCATAGACGCCATTCTGGCAGGCGCGGCCATGCTGCATGCGTTTAACCATGGCGCCGAACTGCGCCGCCATCAGCCCGCTGGCGCCCGATCCGGCGATGCCGATCGCGTGTTCGGTCTGTTTTGCATCCAGTCCCAGCAGGTTCGAGGAGGTTGCCGCGGAGGCGAAGCCGCCGACGATCGAGCCGCTGTGCCAGCCGCGCTCCAGCATTTCCCGTCCGCGCATGCACATCGCTGCGCGCGGTCCCGCCTCGCAGCCGGCGACGAAGGCGGTCAACACCTGCTTGCCCGTCGCCCCGCCGGCCTGCTCCGCCAGCGCCAGGGCCGCCGGGATGGTGAGCGACTCGCAATGCAGCACGCCGGGATAGTGCACATCGTCGAGTTCGAATCCCTGGACCGCCGTCGCGTTGGCCAAGGCGGCATGCGGCGCCGACAGTTTCACGTCGCGGCCCCAGACCGTCGCGGTCCCGTCGCCATCCAGCTTCGACAGTGCACCGATCATGATTTCCGACCATTCCTTGGTCGCGCCGTACAGCCCGCAGCCGAGTCCGTCGAGGATCAGGAACTTCGCCCGTGCCACCACCTCGGCCGGAATATCCTCGAACCGCAAACCGGCGACGTAGGCCGCGAGATCCTTCGTATAGGCGGGCGCGCCGGTATCCATCGATCTATCCTCCAGTGTATTCGGGTGTGACACCGAGCCCAGGTTCGGTCGGCACCGTCATGTGTCCATCGACGATCGGCGGCGGCGTTGCCATGTCCTGGGCGAAGAAGCGCGAGGTCCCAAAGCCGCAATCCGGCACAGGAGGACGGTGCAGGCTGGCAATATGCAGCGCCGCGGTTACGCCCACCGCCGTCTCGAGGCTATTGGTTATCGTACAGCGCACGCCCTGTGCGGCGGCCAGCCGGATGATTTCCACCGTGCGGTCCGGCCCGCCCAGACGCTGCGGTTTCAGGACCAGCGCATCGACCGCGTCGGCCGCCAACAGGGCGCGGATCGAGTCCGCATCGAGTGCCCCTTCGTCCGCCGCGATCGGCACGACGCTTTCTCGCCGCACCTTTGCCAGAGCCGCGTCATCGCCGGCGGGGATCGGTTGCTCCACATAGTCGATACCGAAATCGGCGAAGTCCGAGAGATGTTCGGCCGCCCAGTCCGGATGCCACGCCTCGTTGGCGTCGAGCCGCAGCACCGCATCGGGCGCGGCGCGGCGGATCGCCCGCACGCGGACCAAATCGTTGAGGCGGGCCGCCCCGCATTTTATCTTCAAAGTCCGGGCGCCTTCCGCGACCAGCCGCCGCGCGGTTTCCGCCGCAGCTTGAGGGTCGCCATCGGTCACCAGGCCGTTGACGGCCACCTGTGTCGCCGGTGTTTCGTCATCCGCGGCGAGATAAGCAGAAAGTGATTGCCCAGCCGCCGCCGCTTGCGCCGACAGCCACGCCGTCGCGATGGCGCAGCGAATCCGTTCATAGGGGGAACGCGCGTCGACCTGGTCAAGGAAGTTGTCGTCCCGCGGATCAAGCCCGTCGACCGCCGCTTGCGCCTCCGCAACCCGCGCCGGTCCATCGACGTTCTCGTGTGGCGGCGGCGCCATCTCACCCCAGCCGACCGCCCCGTCGAGATCGCAGCATGACAGCAGCCCACCGCGCGTGAGTTGCTCCCCCTTCGCCCAGCGATAGGGGATGCGCAGTGGGAGATCGTAGGGGATGAATTCCATGGTGCGGAGATTACCGCGGCGGGGCGACCCGCTTCAAAAATTCTATCACCGAATCCGCGAAAATGTCGTTGCGGTCGCCGGCCACCATGTGCGCGGCATTTTTCACATTCACGTATTCGGCATGCGGCGCCTGCTGCAGGAAACTTTGCGCACCCGCCTCACTCAGCACATCGGACAGGCCGCCCCGGACCAGCAAGGTGGGAAGGGACAGCGTGTCGGCCGCGGCGCTGAGGCGATCGCGATAGTCGCCGTTGATCCGTTGGCCGGCGCGGCGTTTCGGGTCCCAATGCCAGACATATTTGCCGTTCGCACCCAGCCGCACATTCTTGGCGAGCCCGTCGAGGTTGCGCGGCCGTTTGCGGTGCGGCTGGTAATTGGCGATCGCCTCGGCAACCTCTTCTAGCGTGTCGAAGCCGTCCGGCTTCTGGTTCATGAATTCCTGGATCTTGCGCGACCCTTCCGGTTCGATCCGGGGCGCCATATCGACCAGCACAAGCGCCGCCGCGTCGACCTTGTCCAGACCGATGGAGAGCAGACTCGTGCCCCCACCCATCGAGGCGCCGACCAAGATCGGCCGGTCGCTGCCGAGCGCTTTTGCCACGCAGGCCAAATCTTCGACCATGCAATCCGGCGCGTATTCCTCTGACGTCGCGGCCCAATCGGAATCGCCGTGCCCGCGCGCGTCAAAGGCGACCGCGTGATACCCGCTCTTGCCCAGCGTTTCGCCGGCGCCTTTCCAGGCGTGCCGGGTCTGACCGCCGCCATGCAACAGCATGACCAGCTGCGCATCGGGATCGCCCCAGGTATCGCCGGCAATGGACACCCCGCCATGGCCGTCCCATCGATGCATCGGGACCGGTGTCCCGGGCAGACGCTCTCCTGCGCTCATTCCTTCACGTCTCCATGTCACAGAAACCGTTGGACCGAAATGTCCGGACGAGCGCTATATTACGGACCCGCAGCGGCCTGTCGAGGCGACGGCTGTTAATCTTTTGTGGCACACTGGAGCCATCATGGACGCCCGGCCCCTTATCCCCGGAAGCGCGCTGCCCCTCGTCGTCACGGGCGCGGAGAAAACGGCTGATCTCAAGGAATGGCTGGCCGCGAACCGGGCGCAACTCGAGGCCTGGCTGCGGCAAGCCGGCGGCATCCTGTTTCGCGGAACCGGCATCCGGAATCCCGCAGAATTCCGAGATATCGCCATCGACATCCGACCCGAACTGGCATCCTATGTCGGCGGCGATTCCCCGCGTAACCGGGTCGCCGACAAGGTCTACACCTCGACCGAGTTTCCACCGCATGTGGAAATCGGACTGCACAACGAAATGTCCTATGCCAGCTGGTGGCCATCCAAGATCTTCTTCTATTGCCAAACGCCGGCTACGGCAGGCGGCGAAACGCAGATTGCAGACGCCCGTCGTGTCCTGGAGTTGGTCGACGGGCCGGTCAGAGAGCGGTTCGCAGAAACAGGCGTCCTGTACGAGCAGCATTTGCGACACGCGGAAGGCCCTCCGGGACCGGGAAAATCCTGGCAGGAAACGTTCGAAACGGGAGACCGGTCAAAGGTCGAGGCGATCGTGCGCAACGGCGGTATGGATTGGGAATGGACCGATCATGGTCTGCGGACCACAATTCGGCGACCCGGAATCGTCAAACACCCTGACACGGGCGAGCCGGTCTGGTTCAACCAGGCCAACCTATGGCATGCCCAGATGGGCGGCGCCAAGAAGTGGGACGCACCGCCCGGCGAACCGCATCATCATGCACGCTATGGCGATGGCAGCGACATCCCGATTGCCGACCTGGAAGCCGTCGAGCGGGCCTACCAAGAGGCGGAACTAACCTTTCCCTGGCATGCGGGCGACGTGCTTGTGCTCGACAATTACCTCGCCGTGCATGGGCGCAAACCTTTCGAGGGGCCGCGCGCCGTTTTCGTCGCCATGGCCTGAGCGCTCGAACCCGCTGGACCGCGCGTTTCCGACAGTCGATAGTCTACGACACGCAGCGCGACCACGGCGCTGCCGGAACCGGGGAGCTCCAGAATGTCAGACCAGACCGAACCCCTTGTGATCGCCGTGCGCGAGGACCATGCCGCTGTCTTGACCCTGAACCGGCCGGCGAAAAAGAACGCCATGAGCGACGCGCTGCTGGGAGAGCTCATCGCGGCGCTGACCGACGCCAACCGCGATGACGATGTTCGCGCGATCATCATCAAAGGCGCAGGACCGTGCTTCACCTCGGGCCGCGACACCTCTCAATTTGAGCAGGCCGCGCTGCTGCAGGACATGTCGGTCGACGCCGCCGTCGACATCTTCCTCGAAACCCTGTCGATGCTTATCGAATCGCCGAAACCCACTATCGCCGCCATCCATGGCATGGCACTGGGCGGCGGGCAGGCGATGTCGCTGGCCTGCGATTTCGTCGTCGCGGAACGGGACGCGCGCTTCGGCAATGTCGAGATGGTCTACGGATTCCCGGCTGCGATGAACATCGCGCTGCTGACCCGCCAGATCGGCCGTCGCCGGGGGCTGGAAATCGCCATGACCGGCGACCTGTACAGCGCGGAGAAATACCATGAATACGGTCTGGTAAACCGGCTGGCAGAGCCTGGCGCATTGACTGAGACAACCGCTGAATTCGTCCGCACCTTGACCGACCGCATGCCCTGGGCGATCAAGCGCACCAAATCCACCTACCGGCTAGCAGAGGACATGGCCCTACATGGCGCCTTGAATTTCGGCAACCAGCTCAACCAGTTGCTGCGATTGAACGGCCAGCTCGCCCCCGTACACAGCCACGATGCCGGGGCGAAACAGGGCCTGAAATCCGATATCGCGGAGTAGTTCGATGACAGACGGCACGAAGAAACCCGGCCCCTATGCAGGCGTCCGCGTCGTCGAGCTCGGCGCGCTGATCGCTGGCCCCTCCTGCGGCAAGTACCTGGCCGATCACGGCGCCGATGTGATCAAGGTCGAACGCTATCCGCTGGGCGATATCTCGCGCCATTCCAACCGCACCGGCGCCAAGCGCAGCCCGATGTTCCTGCAGCACAATGCGGGTAAACGCAGTATCTGCGTCGATATCAAGCAGCCGGACGGGCTGGAGATCGTGCGCGGCCTCTGTGCCAAGGCGGACGTGGTCATCCAGGCCTTTACGCCCGGCACGATGGATAGGCTAGGGCTCGGCTATGAGACGCTGAAAGCGGCGAATCCGGGCATCATCATGTGTTCGATCAGCGGCTTCGGCCAGACTGGCCGCAACGCCAACCGGCCGGGATACGCCCACCTCGCCCATTCCATGGCCGGCTGGCTCAGCATGCAGTTCGTGCATCGCGACCCGCCGGAGACGCCACGCGGTCCCGGCATCGCCATCGCCGACACCACGACCGGCCTGACCGCCTTCGGCGCGGTCGGTGCCGCGCTCTACCGCAAGGCGATGACCGGCGAGGGCGACCATCTTGATATCGCGCTGTTCGACAGCCTCTACGGTTCGAACGATTCCAGCCTGCAGACGTACCTGACAAACGGCGAAATCGATGTCTGGTACCATCCGGTACACGCGACTAAGGACGGCTATGTCACCGCACTGGCCGGCCCCGACCATGCCTCCTGGCGGCGCGCCTGCGTCGCGATGGGCCAACCGGAACTGGCCGAAGACCCGCACTTTTGCGACCAGAAAAGTCTTACAGGGCATCTCGACGAGGCTGCGGCGATCATGCAGGACTGGCTCGCCTCAGTGACCTGCGCCGAGGCCGAACAAGCGCTGACCGAGAATCACGTGCCGTGCGGCATCGTCTACACCATCGATCAGGCGGCGCGGCAGCCACAGGTGACGGACCGCGGTCTCACCGTGACGGTCGATGACCCGCTTCTGGGCAAACACGATCAAATCAACTCCGCCTTCAAATACGAAAATGCCGAAAGCGGTGTCCGCGGCCCCGCGCCGATGCTGGGCGAACACAACGCGGAAGTCCTGCGCGAGGAACTCGGATACGATGACGAACGGATCGCACGCTTGCAGGCAGATGCGGTATTGCAGGAAAAGCAGATGTAGCGGCCTGCTGATAACACCATGCGCGAAGCCTGGCTTTGAACTTCGTCAATTCGAGGACTGCCCCTCATGCAACAACGCTGCACCGTGGCCATGCTCTTCGGCGGACAGTCCGCCGAACATGAGGTCTCCATTCAGTCGGCGCTAAACGTCCACGCCGCGCTCGAGGCCGCAGGCTACGAAATCATAAGAGTTGGCATAGACCGGCAAGGCGTCTGGCGCCTCGCACCGGCCATCGGCGCCATCGACCCGGCCTGGCCAACCGTCGCGATGCTGCCGGGCGGCGGCGGAGAGATCGCCGTTCTCGACGGAGATCAAAGCGCGCTCAAGGCCTATGTCGTCTTCCCCGGGCTGCATGGCCCGCGCGGGGAGCATGGTTCGTTGCATGGGCTGCTGAAACTGCCGAACGTCGCCTTTGTCGGGCCCGGCATCCTCGCCTCCGCCCTCTGCATGGATAAAGAGTTTTCCAAATATATGCTCCAGGCCGCCGGCATACCGACGGTGAAGACACTGTCTTTCGGACGTAGCAATGCCGTTGGTTACGCGGACGCGGTGCGGGAACTGGGATCGCCCCTGTTCGTCAAACCCGCGAATATGGGTTCTTCCGTCGGCGTTAGTAAGGTCCATAGCGAAGCGGCATACACCGAAGCGCTGGAGAGCGCCTTCACCTTCGACACGAAAGCCGTCGTTGAAAGCTATGCCGAAGGCCAGGAAATCGAATGCGGGGTCTTGTCCCTCGACTCGCTGCAGGCGTCCGTTCCCGGCGAGATCGTGCCAACCAGCAATGACGGCTTCTACAGCTACGATGCGAAATATATCGACGAGTCGGGAGCCAAGCTGGTTTTCCCCGCAAACCTGCCGGATGACCAAACGCGTAAGGTCCAGGAAATGTACGTTGCCGCAGCCCGCGCCTTGGGATGCGAGGGGATGGTGCGGGTCGATTTCTTCCTCAAATCGAATGTCGAGCTGCTGGTCAACGAACTGAACACCATCCCCGGTTTCACTGCGATCAGCATGTATCCAAAGCTGTGGGAAGTATCCGGGATTTCGCCAGAGTCCCTGGTCGTCCATCTGATCGAGCATGCGCTGAATCGGTTTCGCCAGGAATCGGCTTTGATATCGAGCCACCAAGGCTGACCGCTGCAACGCATGACAACAATCCGTTCCGCCGGCAAAATCAGGCCTTCGCCCTTCCTTAAGTTATTTGCGGTATTCCGGCCCCTTGTACCTATATAACGGATGCGACGAATTCGCGGCTCGGCGAGGGCGTCGGCGGGGAACACGGAGAGCATAAATGAGCGAATATGATCTGGTCGTGATAGGCGGCGGTCCGGGTGGCTATGTGGCGGCAATCCGCGCGGCACAACTGGGCATGAAGGTGGCGTGCGTCGAGAAGCGGTCTACTCTGGGCGGCACCTGCCTCAATATCGGCTGTATCCCCTCCAAGGCGCTGCTGCAAAGCTCCGAAAAGTACGCCGAAGCCTGCCACGAATTGGAAAATCACGGCGTAAAGGTCGGCGCGGTGAAGCTGGACCTGAAGGCGATGATGGCCCGCAAGGACAAGGTGGTCGCGGACCTGACCGGCGGCATTGCCTTCCTTTTCAAGAAGAACAAGATCGACCACATCGAAGGGCTGGGCACCATCGAGAGCGCGACCCAGGTGAAGGTCACGCCGGACAAGGGCAAGCCGCAATCCCTGCAGACCAAGAACATTCTGATCGCAACCGGCTCGGAGAGTACGCCGCTGCCCGGCGTCGAAGTGGACGAGAAACAGATCGTCTCCTCCACCGGCGCACTGGCGCTCGCCAAGGTGCCGAAGCATCTCGTCGTTATAGGCGCCGGCTATATCGGTCTGGAGATGGCGTCGGTCTGGGGCCGGCTTGGTGCGGAGGTGACCTGTGTCGAATTCCTGGACCGCATCACGCCGGGTATGGATGGGGACGTCGCCAAGAACTTCCAGCGCATTCTGAAGAAACAGGGCATGAAGTTCCGCCTCAAGACCAAGGTCACGGGGGCGAAGAAGACGAAGACCAGCGTTACTCTGACGGTCGAGCCCGCCGCCGGTGGCGATTCCGAAACGATCAAGTGCGACGCGGTGCTGGTCGCGATCGGCCGCCGGCCCTACACGGAAGGGCTGGGGCTGGAGGCTGCCGGGGTCGAGACGGACAATCGCGGCTTCATCCATATCGACGATGAATTCATGACCTCCGTCCCCGGCATCTACGCGATCGGCGACTGCGTGCCGGGTCCGATGCTGGCGCACAAGGCGGAGGACGAAGGCGTTGTCTGCGCCGAGATTCTCGCCGGCCAGTCGGGCCACATTAACTACGACGCCATCCCGGGCATCGTCTACACTTGGCCGGAGGTCGCGGCTGTCGGCAAGACGGAGGAAGCGTTGAAGGAAGCGGGCATCGACTACAAGATTGGTAAGTTTCCCTTCACCGCCAACAGCCGCGCGCGAGCCAACGACACGACCGACGGCTTCGTCAAGATCCTGGCCGACGCCAAGACCGACGCGGTGCTGGGCGCGCATATCATCGGGCCCGACGCTGGCGGGCTGATCCACGAGATCGTCACGGTCATCGAGTTCAGCGGGGCGGCAGAAGATGTCGCCCGCGTGTGCCACGGCCATCCGACATTGAATGAGGCGGTAAAGGAGGCGGCGCTCACCGTTGACGGCCGGCCGATCCATCTCTGACCACCCGCCCCGCATAACCGAAACGCAACTGCCGGCCGCAACGGAAAAACCGCAGCGTTCCTGGCTCGCCCGCATGGCGATCCTGACCTTCGGCTGGATCTTCATCGTGCTGGGCGTCCTCGGCCTGTTCCTGCCGATCCTACAGGGGATATTGTTTCTCGCCATCGGCAGCATGTTGCTGTCCATGGAATCACCGACCGCGCAGCGCATTCTGACCCACCTGCGCAACAAATTTCCCAGCCTCGACAAGACCATGATTGCCGCGCAGGCGCGCACGAACAGGATCGTCCAGCGGATCAAAAAACGCTTTGGTTGATGCGACGGTAAGAAGGCGGCATCGTAGGCGCCTATCGATTCATCACCGGACTTCGAAGGCACACCCCCATGACAAACGGCACCCCTGAAGACCATGACTCCCTTGTCGCAGCGCACCATGCGCGCGTGCAGGCGCTCCTGGACGGTAACCTCGACGCGCTGAGCAAGGTCGTCGGCAAAGATTTGCTCTTCATATCCGCTTTCGGCCAAACCATGGTCTGGCCGGATGTCGTGAAATCGATCCAGTCCGGAAGCCTGAAAATGCTTCGAATGGACTCCGCCGATATCAAAACGCGGGTCTATGGCGATGTCGGCTTGTTGACGTACAAGGCCGATACGGTGTCGGAGCATGACGGCGAAAAGGTCGAGACGTCGACTCTATCCGTCACCGTCTATGTGAAACGCGACGGCGGCTGGCAGATGGTGTCCCAGCAACACTCACCGCTCAGCTGACGCGAGATCGGGTTCAGGCCTTCACGAAGGACGACCCCGTCTCGAACACCGGCGCGCCCTTGTAGTGGACTTGCCGATCGGGGACCAGCGTGCGCCGCGCGAAAGCGCGCGTATAATCGTCGGCGCTGTCCGTGTTCGCCTCGCGCAGCTGCCACAGGGTGCGGCCGAGGACGGTTTCGTTCCACATCCAATGTTCGACAGCGAGACTCGTCGACATGCCCGGCTGGGCCGACATAGCCTCGGAGTAGAACGCCTTCAGGTCCTCGCAAGCGTATTTCAGCATCGGACCGATCTCTAAATCCGGACGCGGGTTCGTCGCACTTCCCGTTTCTACGAAAGCGGTGAGGAAGCGCGCGGCCTCGTCCATCTCCAATTCACTGATCCCGACCGTGGTGCGGTCGCGTTGCTCGACCGCCATCTCGTACCAGGGCTGCATGCGGCCGATCTCGGCCAACAGTGCTTCCGTCGCCGCACTGTCGTCCGAGGGCAAGGGCGGCAGGCTTATCGGGCAGACCATACCGGTCATGTCCTCGATGCGCGCCTCGGCGGGCACATCCTCCGGGTAGTCCTGCAGAACCGGCCCGGAATCCGCGTCGAGCAGGCCAAGACACGCGCGCAGCACACGCGTTTGAAAAAGGGCGTCGTTCGGCTGGCCCAGAGGGCGGCCGAGTTCGAACGGCACCCAAAGCGCCCGCGGCGGATGGATCTTCTCGCTATGCATCCGAATGAGGCTGATCTGCGTCGTCGCGACGCCTTCTTCTTCCATGTAATGCGCCAATCCGCCCACGGCGGAGGTGCATTTCGGTCATATGGGGATGAGCAGCGCCGTATCGGCCCCCTCACGCAGCATCATCCGGGCGATTTCCCGGGCACTGTCCTCATTTTGCCGCGGATCGACCGCCCCAGAGACCGTGTAGTGGAACTGGGCGACGGACCCGATGACCCCGTCATCTGCAAGCTCTTTCAGTCTTTCTAGCGGGAAACACACATTGAGGTCCTGCTGAAAGCCGGATCGGTCGAAATTGACCGAGGCGTGCGACATGATGATGTCGTTCGGGTCGGTATCGGCAGGGATAACGCGGTAGCTTGCCTCGCCCTGGCCAAAAACCTTGTCCGACCGTCGCTGCAACGCCGCCGTCGACAGGATCGCAATCCGGCGTTCCGACAGCGGCTTTGGCGAAACGAACGGGGTTTCGCCGTACTCCGGCAGGTCTAGATTCTCAAGCATCGCCCGCTCACCCGCGGGCAGGTCTTCCATGCGGGCCATGCTTTGATCCTCCCTATGGATTAGCGTCTCGCCGTACTACAGCTCGCCGCCATCGCGGTTGTCGAGCGCGTCGAGCAGCTTCGGCGGCGACATCGGCAATTCCTCCATCCGCCGGCCCGTCGCGTCGGCAATCGCATTGGCGACGGCTGCCATAGTCGGGCAGATACAGACCTCGCCGACGCCCTTGACGCCGAACGGATGGTTTGGATTCGGGACCTCGACGACGATGGTATCAATGTTCGGCAGATCGGAGGCAACGGGAATTCGGTAATCGAGGAAGCCGGCATTCGTGAGCCGGCCCTGATCGTCGTAGATGTACTCCTCATTCAGCGCCCAGCCGATGCCCTGGACGACACCGCCCTGCATCTGGCCTTCAACATAGCCTTTATGGATCGCCGTGCCCGCATCCTGAGCCAGCACGAAGCGCAAAATCGTCACCTTGCCCGTATCCGGATCGACCTCGACATCGCAGAAGCAGGTCGAGAAGCCCGGCGCCTGACCGCCGGCGCTGAGCGCCTCGGAGGTGCCAATCGGTCCCCCCGTCGCATTCGCCTTGGCCGCCAATTCGGCCAAAGACAACGGCTCGAAATCGCCGACGTTGGAGCTCGACGGCTTGGCATGACCGTCCTCCCATTCGACACCGTCGACATCGACGTCCCAGATTTTCGCCGCGCGGGCGCGCAGTTCGTTGATCACCTTGTTCGTGGCGTTCACGACCGCCATACCGCTGGCATAGGTGACGCGCGAGCCGCCCGTGACATGGGTGTAGGGCACCGATGTGGTGTCGTTCACCGTGGCGCGGACCTGTTCATAGGGGATGCCCAAGGTTTCCGCCGCCATGATAGCCATCGAAGCACGCGAGCCGCCGATATCCGGGCTGCCCGTCGCGGCGGTCACGGTACCGTCCGCATTGACGAAGACCGTCGCCCCCGATTCACCGGCGCCGTTGAACCAATAGCCGGAGGCCATGCCACGGCCCTGGTTCGGGCCCAGCGGTTTCTTGTAATCCGGATGGTTCATGATCGCTTCGACGGTCTCGCTGTAGCCTTCATGGCTCATCGAGTTACCGGCGACCATCGGGTCTCCGGTATGGATCGCGTTCTTCAAACGGAATTCCGCCGGCTCCATGCCAATCTTCTTGGCCAAAATGTCCAGCGTACTCTCCACCGCGAAATTCGAAATCGGCGACCCCGGCGCACGATAGGCGGCAACCTTCGGCCGGTTCGACACCACGTCGTAGCCCGTCGTTTTCTGGTTCGGAATGTTGTAGGTGGCGTAAGAGCACAGGCAGCCATTCATCACGGGCGAGCCGGGAAAGGCGCCCGCCTGATAATAATAGTCGCCTTCGGCTGCCGTAATCGTGCCGTCCTTCTTGGCGCCGATCTTGATCTTCATGTAGGCCCCTGAAGTCGGGCCACTTGCCTTGAAAACTTCGTCGCGTGTCATGTTGACGCGCACCGGGTGACCGGACTTTCGCGACAGCACGACCGCCACCGGCTCGACATAAACGACGGTCTTACCACCGAAGCCACCGCCGATTTCCGCCGGATTGACCTTGATGTCGCCGAGCGGAATGCCGCAGATATTCGACACCCAGTTGCGGATCTGGAAATGCCCCTGACTGGCGCTCCACAGCTCAACCTGGCCGTCCGCGTCGCTGCGCGCCAAGGTGGCATGCGGCTCGATATAGCCCTGATGCACCGCCGCGGTCCGGTATTCCTTCTCCACGATTTCATCCGCCTGGGCGAAGCCTTCCGCGATGTCGCCGATTTCGAAACCGACCACCTTGGCGATGTTCGAGGGTTTTGTCGGCACCGGGTCGACGTCGCGCGTGATCATGTCCTCAAACAGCAACGGCGCGTCTTCCGCCACCGCCGCCTCAACGTCGATGACATGCGGCAGCACTTCGTAATCGACCTCGATCAGATCGCAAGCCGCCTCCGCCACCGATTGGCTGTTCGCCGCAACGGCCGCAACGGCGTGTCCTTCATAGAGCGCCTTCTCGCGCGCCATGACATTGCGCGACATATGCCACATATTGATTTGAACCCGGGCCGCACCGACATAGGCAAATTCCTGCTCCGGCAGGTCCGCCGCCGTCATCACCGCCTGTACACCGGGTAGCGCTTCGGCCTTCGAGGTGTCGATCGATTTGATGCGCGCATGCGCGTGCGGGCTGCGCAGAATCTTGCCGTAGAGCGTCCCCGGCAGCCGGTAGTCGTTCCCGAACTTGGCCAGACCCGTGACTTTCGGCACGCCATCGGGACGGACCGGGTTGGTGCCAACATATTTGTACGGCTTCTTGACTTCGTTCATCTGCAGCCCTTTCCAAATAATATCCGCCCCAACGCATTGGTTCGACGAAGAAAGTAGCGCGTCACCGTTCGCGCTCCCTCTTCACCGAATCACCAAGTTCGAGGAGATTGGGTTCGTACCGTTACTCCAAGTCTATCGGGCCGAATTGGGTCCGCGCAAGCCGCAGAACTGGTCGCGAGCTTGCATCAGCGCGGTAGATCGACAAGATTAGCCTTACCTTACAACTGAATGGCGGACCCCATGGCGGTTTTGGAGACGGGCGAGGCACTGACGGCCGAAGATCACGCGCAATCGATGGCGGAATACATCCGCGCGGGCACCGAGCGGGCATACGCGATCGGCAACCGCGGTCCGATCCGACTGGATGCGAATGGGAAACTCGAACAGGACATATTGGACGCCTATTGGGAGCATGGGTTCTACGTCTTTGAGGGTGTGGTTGGGACTGAAGAGCTTGAGGAGCTGCGCGGGGAAGTCGAATGGATGCTGGATCGCGCCCCGACCGATCCGAAAGGCACCATCGACGCCCAGGGCCGGCCTGCTTTCGGCCAGCAATTCACCCGGCCCTGCTACCGATATGCGCGGCCGCTCAGCGATCCCCTCGGCGGTACGGGCCTGAACAAGGGCCGCCATCCCGCCAAGATGAACGAGGCGAAACCGGCCGCCGACGCACCGGCTTGGACGGTTCAGAACCTGCACGGCAATCTGCAGCTCATGGATTCAACGTTGGTCCTGTATGGTCATCCGGGCCTGTTGACCGTCGCGGAAGCGGTCTTGGGCGAGGATTTCGTTCCCTACAACGAAGTCACCTTCATCAAGGAACCAGGCCTGGGCCCGTCGGTCGCCTGGCACCAGGACGGGACGACCCATTGGGAGTCCGACGATTGGGACCATGGAGCGCACGGCTTCAACTTCATGACCCAGCTCTATCCGAGCACGGCCGCGAACTGCGTGTGGATCCTGCCTGGCACGCACAAGCAGGGCCGGGTCGATATCCGCGGCATGGTCGCGGCCGCGGGCTCCGACCGGCTGGAAGGCGCTATCCCGCTGCTGTGCAAGTCCGGTGACGCCTTCATGCTCAACCGGCAGGTCGTGCACGGTTCTTTCGCCAATACCTCCGCCGAACGGCGGGTCACGCTCAACGCCGGGTTCTTCCCGCGCAAACGGGTGATGGACATGACGGTCGAGCATCTCGATGGCCGCGTGGTGACATTCGATGATGAACACATCCACGAGCGCAGCCGCATGATCGCCGTCGGCATCGACGCCCGACGCCAGCGCTTCCCGGACGAGGCCCCGTATAGGTATGCGCCGCTCGCCGGACAAGAGGAAGACAACCACTGGAACGAGACGACCCGCGAGACGGTGGTGAAGAACTACAATCTTCGGGACATGTACGTTTAGGCGTGTTTCGCCCACCTGCTTGCGGGGCGGGCCCGCCGCCTGCAGGAGGCGCCGCAACAACGCTTCTGCCCGCTCGACATTAAAGGCGCCGAATTCCTGAAACCGGATGGTCCCGGTATAGTCGATAAAGGCCAATTCCGGCGTGCCCATCGTGCCGAAAATGCGCATGGACTGGAGCACATGCTGACCTGGCTTATGCCGATCGATACCGACCAGGTGACGGATCTTCTTGCGCTTCAGGAAATTCCGCAATTTGGTCGGGTTCTGATAGTCGTGGCCCTCGAACACGGTATGGATGCTGACGATCTGCAACCGGCTTTCAGCGATCGGGCCCGCGAAAACCTGTTCCCAATGTTTCAGCAGCGGGATCGAAAAAGAATTGCAGCCCGGGCACCAGAACTGGAAAAAGTCAACGATCACGACCTTGCGTCTGAGGTCACGCAGCTTCGTCGCCTCGCTGTTTAACCACTCGGAAATAGTCCATTCCGGCGCCGGGTGCGGGACCGGCATTTTGGACGGCCGCGCCTGCACGGGTTGCGCGACCGCGAAGGCGACAAAGCAAAGGGTGAGAAGAAACGACCACATAAAAAGCCTCCGATGGGTTGCGAGCGCACGCAAACGGAAGTTGCGTTGACGTGCCGATCAACACTCCGCGACCTGTCGACGGGCGAAACGCGATGTCCTAACCTTCCCGCGACGCGTACTGACATGCGGGAGGCGATGATGGCGCAGCAGGCGAATGTTCTTTCCCAGGCCGAAGTTGAGACATTCCGGCGAGACGGGGTCATTGTGCCCGAATACCGGTTGCCGGCGGAGAAGCTGGCTCTGCTGCAGGAACTTGCCAATAAGCTTATCGAAGACAATCCGCAAATGGGCGACGAGCCGATCACCTCACCGCACGTGCCCGGTTCTGGCATTCAGAGCGTCAGAAGCGACCCGCGCTGGATCCAGATTCCGACATTCCCGCCAATCCTCGACATGGTCGAACAGCTGATCGGTCCCGACCTGATCCTGTGGGGCACGACCTTCTTCCACAAGCCGGTGGGTGAAGAACGGATCGTTCCGTGGCACCGGGATGGCCGCTATTGGCCCATCAAACCGCTCGCCACGACGTCCGTCTGGATCGCCGTCACCGACACGACGGTCGAAAATGGCTGCTTGCGGGTCATCCCCGGATCGCACGCAGCCCGATCGATCGGCGAACATTACCGCGACCACAGCGATGGCGTGACGATTCCGGAAACCTTGCAGCCCGACCAGTTCGACGAAAGCCAGGCGCGCGATATCGAGCTCGAGGCGGGCCAGATGGTCGTGTTCGACGTCTATATGGCGCATGCCTCGCAGGCCAACCGCAGCGGCACCAAACGGGTGGGTTATGCCTTGCGCTTCATGCCGGCAACAAGCCATTACGACCACTATGATATTCCGATCGAGGACTCCCGCGGTTCCGCCCACCACACGCGCCCGCTGATACAAGTTCGGGGCAGTGACCGCACCGATAGGAACGACTTTACCATCGGTCATCCGTGAACCGGTAAGAGGCTCAACTTTCGCGTCTCGAGGCGCAGGCGGGAAAGCCTCGGAAAACACCGTATCGACGGCCTAGTGCACGGTTTTTCCTTCCAGGCCGATTTTCAGCCGTTCCGCCTCCGCCACGAAAAGGTCAGCCAATGGCCGATCCTTGCGGTGCGGTGGGTAGGCCAGCTGTTCGATCCGGCCGACCTTCAGTGCCGCCGGGTCGAGCACTTGTTTCGGCCAAAGCTTAAGATGCTCGCGAATGAGTCCGGCACAGGGCACCGCATCGCGTTTGCACAGGCGTAGAAATTCGACACCGCCAGCCCGACGATCGCGCGCAGCGCTTCGAGCAGCTCACCCTCGGCATCGTTGTCTCCGTCACCATTGCGCCATGCAGGGCGAGATAGATGCCGTTGAACGGGCCTTTGTCGCGCGCGGCCTTGGACAGCGCGCCTTTCAATTCCGCCCAGGCTTCCGCGGTCACCTTGCCCGACGGTGTCGCGTTCGCCGCGATCGGATGGACGGGCCCCCAGCCTTCTGCCTCGGCGCTGTCGAGGATGCCACCGATATCGGTCCGGGTGCCGCGCTGTTTCTCGGCCACCGCGTCGGCATAGTAGAGGTAGCGGGCCCGGTAGGCGCCCAGGTCCGTGCGGAGACGGCTAAACGTGTTCGTCTAATGCATGATCTGCCCGGTCAGGACGCGATAGGTCACGCAGACAGCCCCTTGATATCGGGCACCGGCCGGGCGGTGCGCGGGTCGGTGGCGAACAATCGTTCCAGCGACTTCGCGACGCCGATAACGAAAGCATCGTCGTAGTGACGGCCGCAAATCTGCAGGCCGAAGGGCGTTCCCGTCGGTTCCAGCCCGCAGGGAATCGCCGTAACCGGGTTACCGGGAATGGTCAGCCCGTAGGTGAGCGACAGCCATTTGACGTAGTTGTCCAGCTTCTCGCCATTGATTTCGTCGCAATAAAGCTGCTCGACCGGGAAGGGTGGGACCGGCACGGTCGGCGCGATCAGGATGTCCACATCGTCGAAGAAGGTCTCCATATGGCGATAGATATTGGTCTGCTCCTGGGTCGCCCAGGCGACTTCTTCCGCCGATATCTCCAATCCGGCTTCGTAGTTGGAGCGGACGTTGGGACCCAGCGACTCCCGATCCGTCTGATACTTCTCGCGGTGATTGGCCAGGAAGATCTGGCTACGCAGAATCCAGTTCGTCCGGTCCACGGTGCTGAGATTAGGATCGCGTGTGGCGCATTCCTTGAAGGCGGATTTGAAGATGCCGGCGCGCTCGCGAAAGGTTTCCCGGATCCGATTGTCGACCGGCGCGAAGCCTAAATCTTCGGAAATCGCGACCTTCAACGTACTGAGATCGACTTCCTCGATCGCGGCGTAGTCGGCCGGGTCCATCGGCGCCGACAGGGGATCGATCGGATCGTGCCGCACGATGGTGGAATACATCAGCACCATATCCTCGACAGTCCGCGCCATCGGGCCCAGCACGCTAAAGGTCGTGTAGCCGAAATTGTGCTTCTCGTTCGGCACAATGCCCGGCGTGCTGCGGTGCGCGACGACGCCGTTGAAGGCGGCCGGAATACGCAGACTGCCGCCGGAATCCGAACCGGTTGCGATCGGCATCATGTTGGTCGCCAGCGCCACCGCCGACCCGCCCGACGATCCGCCGCAGATCCGCTTCGGATCGAACGGGTTACCAGTCGGGCCCCAGACCGGGTTGGTGGTGTTGGCACCGGCGCCGAATTCCGGCGTGTTGGTCTTGCAGAAGACGATGGCGCCGGCGTCGCGCAATTCGGCGACGAGGCTGTGATCGGCGTCCGGGACATGGTCCTTGTAGAGCGGCGAGCCATGTGTGGTCAGCAACCCTTCCGTGTCGAGTAGATCCTTCACGCCAAGTGGCAGCCCGTGCAACGGTCCCAGCAGATCGCCGTTCTGTACCGCCGCTTCCGCCGCCTTCGCTTCGTCACGAGCGCGTTCGAAACCCGTGCCGCATATGGCGTTGACCGTGGGATTCACCGCCTCGATCCGCGCGATGCAGGAGTCCAGAAGCTCGACCGGCGAAAGCTGCTTGTCGCCGATCAGGTTGCGCGCTTCGGTCGCGCTCAAATCGCACGGTTCGGTCATGTCGGATCTCCCATTGGATTGCCTGTTGTTCACCGTCCCGGATCGGCAACGGCACTTTCCGCCAGCCTATGGGATTCGCCCATTATTTCCAACGCGCCAACCCTTGCGTTGTCAGGCCGCGCCGAGCAGGTCAGTGACCGCCTACAGCGACCCGCCGCCGCGCAGAGCCATGACGGCCGCGATGATCGCGTCGACACGGTCCTCCCCGAAGATGCGGCCGGCATTGTTGCGAAACTTTTCGACGATCATGTCCGGTGGCATCGGGCGCTTGTCGGAACTGAAATAATGGCGGTCGTAGTACCGGATCGTGCGCCCGTCGCACAGCTTTGCGACGAGACCGCCGGAGAAGTATTCGGGAAACAGCGACTCCGGATCGATCTCGTAGCCGATCCGGTCGCACAGATCGCGAATGACGAGGTCCTGCAGCACATCGCTCTCGCGTTCGTCCAGCGTCATCCGGCCCCGCGCCAGCGCCGTCGCGATCAGATAATAGACGCTGAAGATCGACGCGTAGTCGTTCAGCGGATGACAACGTTGCGATTTCGGCTGACACAGCAGCGGCACCTGATGTTCGGTGACGAGCGCGGCGCTCGACTCGACGTCCTCCGGCCGCACGCCGTCCTCACAGTGAAGCCGGATCGCCCCGTCGACGATATCATGCGCGTGATAGACCAGGGGAAACGCCTTGATGGCAACCCGGTCGAACACCCACCGTTCACCCAGGCCATCGGTCATAGCATTCCAGTCGACCGCGGCGTTCGGCCCGACCGGCATATGGTAAAGCCCGAGATCGTCTTCGTAGGGCCGCAACGGTTCGCTCATCCCTTCCGCCGCCATCATCGCCGCGGTGAGACCGGATACCGCCCCCCGCCCGGCGCTCAAACGCTTGCTCCAGGTGCCTTCGCGCAAGCCCCCCATCGCACCGCCGATCAAGGTCAGCGCGATGCTCCGTGCAGCCGCCAGTTTCTCGGACGGAAGTTGCAGCAACCAGCCGGCGGCCAGCGCATTGGCTAAACCGTTCAGGGTGCCGCTGGTTGAGAAGCCGCGGCGCATGACCTAATTGCCGGGAAGCCCAAGCCCAATATGCGTGGAGACCTCCATCGCGATCAGATAAGCCGCGATGACCTCCCGCCCGGACGATGCTTCGCGCGCACCGAGGGCGAGAACGAGCGGAACCGCGCCGCCTGAAATATGGTTCAGGTTCGGCGTGTTAGGTGTCGTCATAGTCCAACGCGTTGGCGAGACCGCTATTGAACAGGATCACGTCGCGCAGCCCAACGGTCAGGCTTTGCCCGATTGCCGTGCTACCGCTGCCGCCATCGAGACGGCGAAGCGCGGCGAATTTAGTCGTGGCGTAGTCTGAAGGCGATGCCGCAAACGCGCGGCGCTCAATGTCTCCACACTGGCGGCGTCTCGCCGAGATCCCAGAACAGGCCGGTCATCAGCTGCAGCCCCTCGCGCGCCACCGTCGTCAGCATATGTTCGTTCGGCGCATGCTGCGAGCAGGAGGCATAGGAATGCGGCACCCAGACGGTAGGCAGGCCCAGCACGTCGGCGAAAACATCATTGGGCAGCGACCCGCCAAGGCTGGGCAACACCGCCGGTTCCTTGCCGGTCGTGTTCTGGATCGACGAAATGGCCCACTGCACCCAGGCATTGTCCGGATCGAGCCGCGTCGCCATCATATACCCCTTCTTCGCAGGTTCCGCCTCGACCATGCCGAATCCGCGCGCTTCGAAATGGCGGCGCAGGGCGGGGATGAACTCCTCCGGATCGACGCCCACCGTGAACCGCACCTGACATGTCGCGGTCGCCTTGGGGGGGATGGCGTTGACGGGATTTTCGGGATTGCCGGTCTTGAAGGCCAGCACCTCGAAACTGTTCCAGGCGAAAACCTTCTCCGCGCCGGTCAGGCCCGGCTCGCCCCAATCCGGATCAATCTCCGGCGCGCCTTCGCCGCCATCGATGACCAGATTGTGCACCACGTTGCGCACCGAATCCGGAATGCCCGGCGGCCGCCATTCCGGCACGTAAATTTCGCCGGTCGCGCTGGTGATGCTGGCGATGGCGTGCGCCAGGATGACGCCCGGATTGGCCAGGAGTCCGCCCCAATTGCCGGAGTGGTGGCCGCCTTCGCGCAGATCGACCGTCAAGTCGAAATTGTAGGCCCCGCGCGCGCCGAGGAAGATCGTCGGCCGCTGCGGGCTGAGGCGCGGTCCGTCGGAGCAAATCAGCACATCAGCCTCAAACAGCGCTTTGTTTTCCTCGCAGAGCTGTTTCAGGCCCGGAGAGCTCGTCTCCTCGCCGGTCTCGATCAGAAGCTTCGAATTGAAGCCAAGCGATCCACGGGTTTGCAGTACGGTCTCCAGCGCTGCGATGTTGATCGTGTGCTGGCCCTTATTGTCCGCCGTGCCGCGGCCGTATAACCGGTCGCCTTCCTGCGTCACGGTCCAGGGCGACAGACCCTCGCGCCACTGTTCGTCATAGCCCAGGACTACATCGCCATGACCGTAGGTCAGGACGGTCGGAAGATCGTCGCCTTCATGACGCTCGGCCAGCAGAAACGGGCCATAGCCTTCGCGCGGGTTATCCAGCAACTGACAGCGATAGCCCATGCGTTCGAAGGTCGGCTGCATCTCGTCGGTTAGATAGCCGTGCAACACGTCCATCCGGTCCGGGTTCTGGCTCTCGGTCGGGATCGCGACCCGGCGGGTCAAATCCTCGATGAAACCGCCCTCATCGAAATAGCTTTCGATCTTGGCGATCGCGTCACTTCGGCTCATGTGAAAGTCCTATTGCTTGTCTGGCGTGTCCGGTTCGCCCAGATCCCAGTAGACGCCCGCCATCAGCTGAATCGCGTCGCGCGCCTCGCTCAGCAGGATGTGTTCGTTCGGCGCATGCTGCGAGCAGGCGCCGTAGGAGTGCGGAATCCAGATCGTCGGCAAGCCCAGCAGGTCGGTAAATAGATCGTTGCAGATCGACCCGCCGAGCTGCGGGATGACCGCCGTCGGTTTCCCGGAGGTGCGCTCAATCGAGGCCGAAGCCCAACGCGCCCAA
Organism: uncultured Rhodospirillaceae bacterium; assembly: GCA_913044215.1. GTDB lineage: Bacteria > Pseudomonadota > Alphaproteobacteria > UBA8366. The sequence continues at coordinate 22,957 of CAJWOT010000031.1, forward strand.
GGATGGTCCGGATCGGTCCGGGAGGCGACGAAACCCGCCGCATTGCCGGCCGGCGGCGGTTCGATCGCCACCATGTCGAAACCGTGCGCATCGAGATGTTTGCGAAGCGCAGGCAGGAATTCCTCCCGCTTCGAGCCCTGGATATACCGAATTTGGCAATGGGCACGGGCGTGCGGCGGGATCGCGTTGACGGGGTGATCCGGATTGCCCGTCTTGAAGGCCAATACGTCGAAGCTGTTCCAGCTATAAACCTGCTGCGCCGGGTTGAGGTCCGCCTCGCCCCAGTTGGGGTCGATCTCCGGCGCATGCTCGCCGGCCTCGACCGTAATGTCGGCCAGCAGGGCGCGGGTCGAGTTGGACATCGGTTCCGGCAGCCAATCCTTGATCTGGATCTTGCCGGTCTCCGATACGATGGTCGACAGCGCATGCGCCAGGATGACCCCCGGATTGGCCAGCAATCCGCCCCAATTGCCGGAATGATGGCCGCCCTCGCGCAGGTCGACGACGAGATCGAAGTTTGTCGCCCCGCGCGCGCCGAGGAAAACCGTCGGCCGATCCGGCGAGACGCGCGGCCCATCGGAAGCGATAAAAACATCCGCGGCAAAGGCCTCCAAATTGGCCTCGATGACCTCGCGCAAGCCGGCGGAGCCGTTCTCTTCGCCCGTCTCCACCATGAATTTCGAGTTGAAGCCGAACCGGCCGCGTGCCTTTAGCGCCGCCGCCATTGCGCAAATGTTGACCGTGTGCTGGCCCTTGTTGTCCGCCGTTCCGCGGCCATAGAGACGGTCACCGCGCTGCGTCGTCACCCAGGGGTCGAGTCCTTCATACCACTGGTCGGCATAGCCCAGGATGACATCGCCATGCCCGTAGCCCATGACCGTCGGCAGATCCAGATCCTCGATACGCTCGGCGAGCAAAACCGGGCCGCCACCCGCAATCGGATTGTCGTAGATCGTGCAGCGATGATCCATCGCCTCGAAGGCCGGAACGATCTCCTCGTCGAGATAGCGCCGCAAATCGGGCAACCGGTCAGGGTTCTGGCTCTCCGTCGGCACCGCCACCCGACGGCCCAGAATTTCCAAATACTCGCCACCGTCGAAACAGGCGAGCGCATTTTCTATAGCATTTTGTCTGCTCATCACGCGGTACGCTCCGGTTCGCGGTAAAGAGGGCGCTCAACGTAGGCGTCGTCCGCATTCAACACACTGCCAGCCACGCTTACGCGCATAATTCAAGCATGCATTCAATCCCTAAGTGCTTCCCGGGTCAACAAAATGCCTCACCGGATCGGGCCTTCTTAACTGACGCGCCATTTGCCCCGGCATTCGCATTGGTGTACCTCACCAAAGTCTGCGGATTAGGAAGGAACTAGCATGCGCGTAGGGGTGGAAGTCGGCGGCACGTTCACCGATTTGGTCGCGATCGAAGATGACC
>CAJWOT010000032.1 GCA_913044215.1 uncultured Rhodospirillaceae bacterium
CCTGCAAGTATGACGATCAGCGCCAAAAGGGCCGACCAAGAGGGAACTTCATCGAAAAACAAAACGCCAATACCTGTTGCCCAAAGCGGCACGAGGTAACTGATCAGCGAAACGAAAGTCGGTCCTGCATCATGAATAAGCCTGAAAAACACTAGTGGCGCCAATCCGGTGGAAACGACACCCAATGTGACAACAGCGATCAAGCTTGAGAACGACCACCCGGTCGGATCGGAAATGGAACTGCTCATCACGAAAGGCGCGAAGATCAGATTAGCGGCGAGTGTGGTAGCTACCGCAACGACAACCGCGTCACGAACCGAGCAAAGGCGGGCGATAACCGTATTCGCTGCATAGCACATCGCTGCAATAACAATCGCTAGCTGAGCGACCAATGCCGAGCCAGCCCCCCCGACATGGAGAATGGCTTCTGGCCCAATCAGGACTGCAACTCCCATGAAGCCCAGGATGAATCCTAGGAGCTTCATCCGGGTGATGGTCTCGCCGGCAACGAGAAAATGCGACAGCAGAAGCGTGACGATTGGTGTGATTGCGATCAGCATACCGGCAAGTCCGCTGCCAACGCGGGTTTGGCCCCAAGAGGTCAGTGTAAATGGAAGGCAGTTGCCCAAAATTGCCATCACGAAAAAGAGCGCCCATAGGCGTCGATCGGTGGGTAATCGCCTTCCGGTAATCCAAAGCACCGCCACCAAAACTATTCCGGCGATAGCTAGGCGTGCTGCGACGATGGTCTCAACCGGAATTGACGCTATTGCGACCTTGGTGAGGCCAAATGAACTCCCCCACATGACGACGAGCCCGAATAACATCAGCCAGCTCAGAATGGGGGTGCCCAGGACAAGCCGGGCTTTGTCCCCGCTTACGGATTCGCGGATGGTATCCATGTCGGATGTATTGTGGTTCCGTGCAAAGATTTATTGGAGCAACATCTCGGCACCTTCAATTTTTCAAGGGCCGACTTTTTTACGGTTTGCGTTGGGTTCTGGACCTGCAACACTTGGTAAATCGAACAAAGCCAATCGAGGCATGCTCGAATTTGCGACGCGCGGAAATTGTCCCCGATTCATTAAGCTTGATGGCCTTCCAAAAAGTGACCGCGACTTCAGGCAGGAAGGGCGAGAAGGCAACCAAGGCCCGAGAGCGGATGCCAATTAAATGATGTCTCGTCGATCGTCAGCGCGATACAAAATGGCCAAATATCTTTAGGCGAACTTCGCTTAGGTTTAGTGACGGCGCTATTTCACTTTTGAGTAAGTAGCGTTGTTTGCGGCAAAGTTGTTATCGCAGTTGAGCCAACTGATCCGCGTCGACAACAAGACGAACGCCGAGCGCCCCACTATTGCCAATTACTGGCGTCTTGCGGAGGCAGATTTCAACCGCGTTTATCTGAGGCTGAGCTGCACATGCGGCAACAATTCGTGTGATCAGACGTTCTTGTGTTTCGTAGTGCCCGTCGCGCGCCAATCCGTCGATCTCGGCTATCAAAGGATCGTAATCGAAGATGTGCGCCATGCCATCTTTTTCGATAAGCACCAATGCGGGATCGATTGACAATGTAAGGTCGAGCAAATGCGCTGAAGGTACTACGTCGTCGTCACTGTATGTTCCGATATCGGTGTTCAGTTTCAGATCGGTCAATTCGATGGTGCCGTACAAGATGCGTCTCCGTCTTCGTTGTTCTATTTCTGGCGCCTAACGCACCTCTCAGCCCAACAGGCCATTCTCAGAGTACTAATATCCTTAGGCTGCTCACCGCTGCGCGGTTGCGTTAGTTTTTGGTGGGTGAAGAATCTGGGTCAGCGCGTCCAACAAATTTTTGTGTTATCTAATCGTCCCTAGAGCGACCCAAGGTGTCTGAACCGTCTGAAGCCCAAGTGATGTCAGCGATCCCTTTAAGGCTCGGTACCTTCATTGCGAGGCAGGATGCACAAAACTGGTCTTAGATTTCATCGCAACCGAAGCTTCTTTATCACCACCCGAGTGTGCCTACACGGCCTTTAAAGGGGCCAACAATACGGGACGTAATCCAACCGCCGTAAAAATTGCCTTCTTGGGGAATAACGCGTTCGCTGCCGACCCAGCACTCATCGACGCGAGATGCATAAAACGCAAGATGGTCTCGAATAGCCGCAAAAGGTGGTGTGGGTTCTGGGTAGCTCCATGCTGCCTGTTCAGACATACATCCGTCTACATGGAGAGACCAGTAGGTCGCAATGCCTTTGAACTCACAGAAAGATCGTCCGGCCGCCTCGATGAGGAACTCGTGCCGCACGTCGCTCGGAGGAATGTAGTAAACGGGCGGATGGCTAGTCTCAAGAACCCTAAGACCGTCGTCGGTCCGTGCTAAGGTTTCGCCAGAAAAGGTTGCGCGTAATGTGTCGCTGACGCTCTCCAGCCTCGGTGGGCAAGGAAAATCCCACACAGACTCCTGGCCTGGCCTCGGCCGGACGCGCGATAGTCTAGACATAGCCTCACCTTAAAATGATATCTGATCGAGAGAACCGAATAGGCCCCCGCCAGGATCTGGCTTAGCTGGCGGGGGCCGTTGCCGTCGGCAGCTCAAAAGGGACGGAGCAAATTGCCGATGACATATTCGACACGCAACGTGACGTAATTTGGATGCCTCAAAAGACCAATTTGCCAAGCAAATCGTCGAACTAAAACGAAGTACCTCCCTGACATCCCTACACTGACGTCGCAAAAGACGCGTTGGCTCACACTAGCCAGTCAGGAACTTTGACATGAGGCGCTAAGTTACTCAGATTTCATCCGATTGCGATAATCCCAACTCATAAGTCGAACGGGGGCTACGGAAATGGCGGCTTCATCATGCGCACCGGCGAGCAGCCATTGCCGAAATGGTGTGTCTTCCGTGCCGAGATAGCGGTTCGCCAGGCGTTCCAACAAGGCTGCGGCCCCATCTTCCGATATCGTGGCAATGCCCTGGCCCCGAATGCCGTGATAGGGCGGCGTCTCGCCGGCAATCTCCAGCCCGCAGCGTGGATTGTCTTTAAGAAAAGATATGACCTTTGATTGACGACGGCTTGCACATTTCAGAACGCCGTTTTCATAGAGGAACCAAAGTGACAGTACGACTGGCCAGCCTGCCCTGGAGATCACTGACAACCGCATCGGTATGATCGACTGAGCAAAATTTTGCTCAATTTCAGGCAACGACCACGGACCTGACAACTTTGGACTATCCATGTCTAACGACGCCCTTCTAAATTCATCGCAACACAATAGGCTTCGGCGACGGCCTGCCTTTCGTTACATCCGCGACTAAAGTCAAAGTGCCTGCACACTCAGGTGGATGAAGAAGCCTAAGTGGTGCAGGCGCTTTGAAGACACGAGCCGCAGAATTGACTAGGCCCCCTTCCGAAGCTCTCTCAAATAGCCGAGCATCGTATCGGCATCGGAGATCTCAAACGGGTCGGATTCACAGTTGTCGGAATAGCCGTCCTCGACGAACATTTCCTCAATGACGCCGTCATTCACAAGCATTGAATAACGCCAGCTTCTCATGCCGAACCCAAGGTTCGCCTTATCCACCAGCATTCCCATCTTGCGCGTAAACTCACCGTTGCCGTCCGGCAAGAGAGAGACCTTCTCAGCATTCTGCGCCCGACCCCATTGGTTCATGACAAAGGCGTCGTTAACGGAAAGACAGATTACGTCGTCGATTCCCGTCTCGCGAAACGCGTCGTACAACTCTTCATATCGAGGCAGGTGGCTGGTCGAGCAAGTTGGTGTAAACGCACCAGGCAAGGCGAAGAGTATTACTCTTTTACCGCTGAAAATCTCATCGCTCGTGACGGTGTCCCACCTGTAGGGGTTTTCTCCCGCGATGGATTCGTCACGAACGCGAATTTTAAAAGAGACAGAGGGCACGGTATTCAGCATAGACATTGGTAGTTCCCTTTTAGGGCGAATTTCAGTTTTGCGTTGGTCGCAAGTTTCAGGCATTGCGGCCGGAATGGCTTTGATGCGTCTTACGAAGAGCTTCGAGGTACTCGGCTCTTGTCAGTTGCGCATCGCCGTTTAGATCGACCTGAGAGAAATCGACCATCCATTTCCTGTGAGGTGCCTTGGCACGTTCCGCCTGCGTGACGACACCGTTTCCGTCTGCGTCCATCATCTCAAAAAACGCATTCCCCATCTTTTCGATTGAGTGATGTGCAGCAAATGACATTTCGCTGTGAGCCCCCGAATTTGTTTCCGATGTGCTGGTTGTTGTCGGTTCCGACGACTCGGAAGCGCAAGCAACCAATAGCGGAAGCGCGATCACCAAGGATGCGACCACCTTGATCATAATTTTTCTCCAAATTTTAGATTATTGAGATGCTATGTAATTTAAATACGTTCTAAAAATATTATTAGATCACTGTTTCAAATGTTAAAGTTAGAATCTTGCGGCCACTAACGGTATCAGTCAGAGGTTGGAAACAGCTAGGGGCCGGACGCCACAATTTTCTTTGGAGCTGAATTTCAGTGCGACTTTGGTTCGCAAGGCTCTCGCAAAGCAGAGCTTCAGGGAAGCACCTTAAACGTTCAGAAAAGGCTGGATCAGCCGAGCGATTGGGTTGCTAAAACTCAACGGCGCATCCGTAACGGCGAGGCAGATACAATCTTCATCAGCGATCGCGCGTGGCTTATGCACGAGTGTCTCGTCCGTTTCCTGAAAATCACCTGGACCGAAATATGAACTACCGTCGTGAAACGCGCCCGCCAACACCAGCGTTAGTTCGGATCCGCCATGGCCGTGCTCAGCCACAGGCCTTCCTGCAGGGATTCGCAACAGTCTTGCGGTTGCAGACCTGTCAGATAGGGTGATCGGAATATGATAAGCACCGAGACCCAGCCGCTGCCAAGGCAAATCAGTGCACTGTATAACGTCGTCACCCAGCAAATATGAGCGCAGCGGTTCCGGCAAGGGGACATTGCCGGTCACGAACATCGCGTTTGGCTTTGTTGGGGGCAATAGCGTGTCATCTGTGTCAAGCCGCGCCAACAAGTCATTGAATGCGCCTTCCGCCATCGGCACGGGGGCTATTTCATCGACAAACACGCCACCCATAGCTTCCGCTTTTAGTACGCCGTCACGGCATACTGGACATAGCGCCGCATGCGTCGCGACGGCCAGTGACCAGGACTCGCTTAAAGTCCCAATCGCGTAGTTCATTAGGAGTTCGTCGCTCACGTGATGTTGGATAGTCATTGCTCATCTCGGAGTTCATTTCGGATTCGGCGGAAAGCAAGACGAAGCCGAGACTTGACGGTTCCTAGAGGAAGATTGAGAGCGGTAGAGATCTCTCCATGTGACATGTCTTCGTAGAAAGAGAGCCTGAGAACTTCCTCCTGTTCTGCTGGCAAGTTCTCGATAGCTGCGCGAACCCGCGAGGCGTCTTGCGCGTCAGCAATCCCTTCATCAGCAGGTTTGTCGCCGTCGGGAACGAAGAACGGATCGTTGGGGTCGGGTTCGGGCCGTTTCGCTTTACGAACAATATCGATATGAAGGTTACGGGCTATCGTGAAAATCCACGTCGCGGCCGATGCTTTTTCGGGTCGGAACATCGAGGCCTTTTGCCAAACCGCGACCATGGTCATTTGAGCCACCTCTTCAGCATTAGCTGAATCACATCCTCTCTTCAGCATGAAAGCCTTAATCCGAGGCGCGAAGTGAGCATATAGGTCGGCAAACGCGGTCCGATCTTTATTCTCTGCAACCGCGATCAACATCTCGTTCAAGGGTAGCCCCTCGTTTCGGATCGAGAATACCTCACCACCCTGGGCCTCGCGCGCAGCCGTTGTCGACAAGTCGGCGAGTTTTGGATGGCGAGCGTAAGCGGTTGCTGATGATTGCATGATCATAACCGTGATACGAGCACTGACGAAGATCGGACCACGGAGCTACCTACCACCTATGCAGAAACCTGTTTTTAATTTGATAACAGGCTCTATTGCATTGTTACGATAAGTTAAGGGGCAATACCGCTATTCAAAAAAAGGGAATCAAAAATATGGCTTCTCCGACTTCTGATATGGGCCGTCTTTAGTCGTCGAAGACGATCGTCGGCAAAGGACGATTTCCGAGCGTCACCGGCCCAAGGTCTGGTGTCGGGAGTATCGCGGACGTTTCGGCGTCCCGCTTCTGAGAAGCATTCGTAGCCAAGTTAGCCGTAAGATTTTTCGGTTTCAAAAGCCTACCGGCCCGGGCGGCATTCGCGTTCGCCTACTTGGCGTTGGGCGGGCTGGTGATCGCTTTGTGGATGCTTGTTCCGACGTTCGCGCTAATCTGTTTTCTCGCCATATCAGTCTGGCATTTCGCCGGCGACTGGGAAACCAAGGCGCCACTCGTCGTGCGCCTTGTCGTTGCCGGCGCCGTCATCGTGTTGCCGTGTCTGTGCTATTCTGCGGAGGTCGGTGCAATATTCGCATTGCTGATCCGACCCGATGCGGCAGTCGAACTGGCGGCCATACTGCGCATCGCGTCGGCGTTTTGGCTCGCGGCGTTTCTTATCTGTTGTCTCTATTTGTGCGCCCGGCAGCCTTGGGCCGCGCTGGAAGCGCTGAGCCTTGGTATGAGTGCGTTGCTGCTTCCGCCGCTTTTGCACTTCGTGCCCTATTTCTGCGGCCTGCATAGTCCGCGCCATTTGACCGGAACCTACAAGCAGCTCGGTCTGACACGGCCCAAACAGATTTTGCGGGCGCTCGGTCCGACAACAATGGTGACATGCCTAATGGCGTTCGCCGCCTACTACTTTGTTAGATCGACCGACCCATCAGGCGGTATCTTGCGCATCGTCTTCATCGGTCTCGCAGCCTTGACGGTTCCCCACATGCTGGTCATCAAGGCCCACAATCGTTCAACGTCCCGCAGCGCTCATTCCGATGCCGATCTAGTAAAGAACTCCGATTTTGCGTCCTGAACATTTTGAATTTGCCGTTTGTTCCGCTGAGCGGCAGGCCAAGCCTATGATGACCGATTAGTGTAATCCCGGCGGTCAGCCACGCGGAATTCGGTTTCCGCCCCAGCCTTAAACAAAGACTTCGTTTCGGTGATGTTGGGTGTCAGCTGCTGTGTCGAGAAACGTTATGGCGAGCAAGGCCGCTAATAGCGCAGCGCGAAATCGTTCTAGCCCGAATGTCGATTTCTGTTGAGGCATACAAGCGCGAAAATCTCTCGCATTCTTACTTGCTCGACATCAGCATCGCCCTTAGGGCAAGCTTGGACGGATGTTGACCACGGCTCTTTAGACGTCAGGTCACAGCTTCGAGTACGCGGCGAACAGTAGTGGAGTAATCAATGCCAGAGAGATTGTACCAGTTAACCTACCTGTCTAATGCGAAGTTCGACCTGCCCAAATCGGATATCGAAAAGATCCTCGAAGCGTCTCGCCGAAACAACCATGCCGTGGGTGTTACTGGACTACTGATATATTGCGATGGTGTATTCGTGCAGGTGTTGGAGGGCGAAAAGCCTGCCGTGGAGAAGTTGTTCTCTACGATCTCGGATGACAACCGACACGATACAGTCGATATAATAGCACATGGCGAAATAGAGGAACGCATCTTCCCGTCATGGGAAATGGCTTACCTTGAAACGACCCCGGATGAGTTCGACGATCGAGTCGGGTTGAAAGGAACGCTTGACCGAGGAGAAGCCCTTGAAAGGTTGAAAGGGGACGAGAGCCAAATCAAGAAGGTGCTCTACGATTTTGCAAGTAGCTTGGCTGACGGAGGTCAGGCGAGTACCTCGGATTAGAACGCGCGTTCCTGATGCGATAGAAGGCTCCGAACTAAGACATTTTTGTGCCGACATCAATTGTCGCGCATGCCGACACCTCGCCAGGCTCGGATATAGCGTCACCGCTGTCCCCACGCCCTGAATACTTCGCATATTGGAAGGCAGTCTCCGGACGTTCGAATTCTGGGACAGTCCACAAGCGGTCGTATGGACGCGCGCAGAGTCGGGCCGAGCCACCACCAGTTATTAATACGCGCATGTGCAAGAAAACGCTGCAGGTCGTTTCGGCGCTTAATCACTGGGCCTTTCGATGACGTCTTGATGATCCGTCCAGAGCCCAGATGCGTACAGAAACCATGCGCTTTTAATGGAGAGTATGATGTTGGGCATGTACCGAGTAGTTATGGATTCAAACCTGAATCCTCTTTGCAACCTGCCACCCGCGCAGCGCTTCCAGATCATGTCATTTCTCAGCATGATGTGGACGACAATCTTCTGTGCCATGGCTGGCACCTGGATCTGGTACGGGGAGCTAATCGTCGGGCATCTGTTGGTAGCACTCGGCTTCGTTGTGACCGGGATCACCTTCCGCAGGGCGAACAGCACGGCGACCTATCGCGATCAGCCTCGGAAAGACGGCACCGCGCGTTACGACGACGTGTGGGGCGCGTAGAAGCAGCGTGACCCAGATCCTGGTGATCGGCGCGAGCAAGGGTATCGGCCGCGCCGTCGCGAAACAGGCGTCCGCGGCCGGCTACGCCGTGCGCGCATTGTCGCGCGGCAGCGGTCATAGTGCGGAACCCGGCCTCGAATGGTTCTCAGCCGACGCGCGCGATCCGGACGCCTTGGCTAGGGCTCTGGAAGATGTCGATGTAGTAGTGCAGACCCTCGGCGTGCCGACTGGACCGGAGTTGCTCTGCAAGCCGGTGACGTTATTTTCCGAGGCGACCAGCGCACTCCTTCCGGCGATGCGCGCGTCTGACGTGCGGCGACTGATCAGCGTCACGGGATACGGCGCCGGCGACAGCCGCGCCAGTATCAGCTGCCTGCCCGGCCTCGCCTTCGAACTGATCCTGGGACGCGCCTACGCCGATAAGGACGTACAGGAAACGCTGATCCGCGAGAGCGACCGTGACTGGACCATCGTGCGCCCGGTCATCCTGACCAACGGTCCGCGGCTCGGCCGCTATAAGGTGTTGGACGATCCCGGACGTTGGCGAAACGGACTTATCTCCCGGCGCGACGTCGCCGATTTCATCGTCCGTCAACTTGAGGATGATATCTATATCCGCAAGGCGCCCGTGGTCCGGTATTGATGGTTTCAGGACACGATCAACCGCGTCGCCTAGTGCTGATTCTGGGTGACCAATTGACGCCCAGCAACGCGGCGCTTCGGGCGGCAGACCCGGCGCGGGACGTCGTACTGATGGCCGAGGTAGCAGACGGGGCGGACTATATCCCGCACCACAAAAAGAAGATCGCCTTCGTCTTTTCGGCGATGCGGCATTTCGCGTCGGAGCTCGAGGCGCTTGGATGGACGGTCGACTATGTGAGGCTCGACGACCCGGACAATACCAGATCGATTGTGGGGGAGACGGCGCGTGCCGCCGCCCGGTACGGATGCGCTGCGACCGTTGTTACCACGCCGGGCGAGTGGCGCTTGCTGAAAGCCTTGCAGGATAGCGAGTTGGCTTCGCGCGGCGCGCTCGAGGTTCTCGAAGACGACCGCTTCATCTGCTCAAAGGCGGAATTCGAAGATTGGCGTGCTAGACGGAAGAGCCCGCGCATGGAGCATTTCTATCGCGCGATGCGCCGTAAGACCGGACTGCTGATGGCGGGCGACAAGCCCGTCGGGGGGCGCTGGAATTTCGACAGCGAGAACCGCAAACCGCCGAAGCGCGGCTTGCAGTTTACGGGTCCTCTTCGCTTCACACCGGATGCGACGACGGTCGAGGTGCTGGGCCTCGTCGTCGAGCGGTTTCCCGCTCGGTTCGGCGATCTTGAGCCGTTTTGGTTCGGCGTCACCCGCGGCGCGGCAGAGGCGGCGTTCGCCCATTTCCTGGCGTCGGCGTTGCCGCGCTTCGGTGACTACCAGGACGCCATGCTGCGCGACGAGCGGTTCCTCTACCACGCGGTCATCTCGCTGTACCTCAATGTCGGGCTGCTCGACCCGCTCGATCTTTGCCGGCGGGCCGAAACGGCGTACCGTGCCGGACGGTTTCCTCTGAACGCGGCCGAAGGGTTCATCCGGCAGATCGTCGGCTGGCGCGAATATGTCCGCGGGATCTATTGGGGCGAAATGCCCGGCTATGTCGGACGGAATTTCCTGGCGCACGACCGGCCGCTGCCGGACTTTTTTTGGTCGGGCGATACCGAGATGGCATGCCTGCGCGCCTGTATCGACCAGACCCGCGAAGAGGCCTACGCACACCATATCCAGCGGCTGATGGTTACCGGAAATTTCGCGATGCTCGCCGGCATCGACCCCAAGGCGGTGCATGAGTGGTACCTGGCTGTCTATGCCGACGCCTATGAGTGGGTCGAACTGCCCAATACGCTGGGCATGAGCCAGTTCGCCGACGGCGGCCTGCTCGCCTCGAAGCCCTACGCGGCGAGCGGCAACTACATCAACAAGATGTCCGACTACTGCAAATCCTGCCGTTTCGACGTGAAGCAAAAGACCGGGCCCGACGCCTGCCCCTTCAATTACCTGTACTGGGATTTCCTCGACCGGCATCACGACAAGCTGGGCGGCAACCCGCGTCTCGGCCAACCCTACCTGACCTGGCGCCGTATGGACGAAGTGCGCCGTCGAGCAACGCGACACGACGCGGCGGTCTTTCTCGCTGCGCTCGACGCGCCGGCGAAAACCAAATCGCCGGCCGCTGCGTAATACAAGGTAAGTCGAGGGATTTATGGAACGACTGCATCACATCGCCCTTACTGTGACCGATATCGAGAAGGCGGTCGACTGGTACGAAACGAATTTCGACGTCCGCAAGATCTATGCGGATGAGAGTTGGGCCTTGCTGGCCTTCGACAATGTCTCGCTCGCGCTGGTGCTGCCGGACCAGCATCCGGCGCATATCGCCGTCGAACGGGAAAATGCCGAAACGCACGGCACACTCACCGAACATCGCGACGGTTCCGCATCGGTCTATGTGAAAGATCCCTGGGGCAACGCGATCGAGTATTTGAAAGCCGCGCCCTGATTAAGTGGCGTGCGACGCGCGCGAGTTAGGTAAGGCCCGCGCAAACTATCCCTGCTAAACCGCTGAACGTTCTCGCACTGAGATCACCTGACCAGCTTACCGCTACTTGAGCATGGTTAGCTAACGCGCCGATGTGTCCGCTATGCGGCGCGCTTTTTAGCTGTCAGCATATAGTTCACGCTGGTGTCGCGGGTCAGGCGCCACCGCCTCGCGAATGGCGAGAACGCGACACCGGTCCTATCCGTTTCCACAAGACTCTGCGGCGCAAGCATCGCCGCAATTTCGCGGGGCCGCAGGAAACGTTGCCAATCGTGCGTTCCCTTCGGCAGCCAACGCAGCAAATACTCGGCGCCAACGATAGCGATCAGGAACGCGCGCAACGTCCTATTGATCGTCGCGACGATCAGCATTCCGCCAGGCTTTACAAGCGCACCGCACTCGGCCATGAGCTGGGAGGGGTCGGCGACATGCTCAACCACTTCGGTGTTGAGCACGACGTCGAACGGCGCTTCCGCTTCCAATAGATGTTCCGCAAGACAATGCCGATAATCGATATCGAGGTCGCGCTCCGCCGCGTGATGTCTGGCAATTTCAACGTTGCGCGCCGTAGCGTCGATACCGTGGACCTTCGCACCACGATCGGCGAGCGGTTCGCACAATAGGCCCGCGCCGCAGCCGATATCGAGAATGCGCAGGCCGGAAAGGTCGTCTTCCTCGTGGTGGAACTGCGTGCCGATCCGCTCGAGGATGTAGCCCAGCCGCGCAGCGTTGAAATCGTGTACCGTCCGGAACTTCCCGTCCGGTTTCCACCATTCCTGCGCCAACGCTGTGAAGCGCGCGATCTCGCCAGGGTCGACAGTTCGTGCCGCGTCCCATGGCGCATCGAGCTCATCTTTACTCAACATCGTTAGATGCCTTCCAGTGCCAGTTCCGCCTCGATGACACGCGTCACATTTGTTGAAGTCGGTTACGTCGGGGTGGAGATCCACTCGACGAGCCTGCCGTCAAGGCCAATGAGATATTTGTGGAAGTTCCAGCGGGGCTTCGCCAGGAAGCCCTTCTCCTGCTCCGCCATCGATAGAACGGATGCGCGTTGTTGCCCTTGATGTTCACTTTCGTCGTCATCGGAAAATCGATGCCGTAGTTCCGTTCGCAGAACTTCTCGATCTCATTCTCTCTGTCCGGCTCTTGGCCGCCGTAATCGTTCGACGGCACACTTAGTACAACGGAGCCCTGGTCCCGGAATCGCTCCCAGACAATCTGGAGTGCCTTGTACTACTTCGTAAATCCGCAGAGAGAGAGACCGTGTTTACGACCATGACCACCTTGCCTCGATAGGAAACCAGCGGCAACGGTTCCCCTGTGATTGACTCGAATGCGAAATCGTGGGCGGTCGTATTTTTGTCGATCACAACAGTACTGGTGAACATGATTCTGACTTCGATGGGGCGAGCAAGCGTCTTTCGGTTTCCTCGGAAAGTCCAATAACACCGAAGTTACGTAAATAAGGTCGATCGCGGATCAACATCGCACCGGGCTTTAAGTGGGAACCGAATTATGAAAGCTGAGTATTCAACCCGAAAAATCGCGGTCATCGGCGCGGGCATCACCGGTGTCTCCTGCGCGCATCGTCTCGCGCTTGACGGTTTTCGGCCGACGATTTTCGAGAAAAGTCGCGGACTCGGTGGGCGCCTGGCGACCCGTCGCCTCGAAGGTGGTCTGTCTATGGATCACGGCGCACAATACGTCACCGCACGATCGGAACTCTTCAAGGATGCCGTCGCTGGCAGCGTCGTCGCAGGTGCGGCTGCCGTTTGGCACCCCAAAGTAGACGAAAGCGCCATTGCCGGCTCGGATCAATGGATCGTTGGCGCACCGGGAATGAACGCCCTTGTTAAGCCTCTCGCCGGAGGTATCGATACACGCTTTACAGACACCGTCTCCGCCATAGAGCGCGAGAGTGCTGGCTGGCGGGTACGGACGACAAACGATGCGGTGGGTCAAATTTTCGATGTCGTGGTCTGTACCGCACCCCCACCGCAGACGCGTTCGCTGCTCGCATCGCATCACGATTTCGGCGAACAACTCGCTGGCGTGGCGATTGCCCCTTGCTGGGCGTTGATGATGGTCTTCCCGAAACCGCTGGATATCGCCTTCGAGGTCGCGCTCCCTAAAGGCGGCGCGATTGCCTGGATGGCCCGCAACTCATCGAAACCGTCGCGAACCGAAGGGAAAGAGGCGTGGGTCGTCCATGCCAGCCCGGAATGGAGCGAAAAACACCTCGAATGCGAGAAAGAATCCGTTGCGGATATGTTGCTGGCGGAATTCCGCGCGGCAGCCGGCTCGACTCTACCGGAGATCGAAACCCTGGTCGCACATCGCTGGCGATACGCCCTGACGACCAAACCGCTAGGTAAACCGTTCCTTCGCAGCGTTGACAGCACACTGTTTGCCGGAGGTGATTGGTGCCTTGGCGCGCGTGTTGAATGTGGCTTCGAAAGCGGCCGTGCGATCGCCGATGCGATTGTTGGGGGGCCGTGATGACCGCGCTATCATACCAGGTCGGTTTGGGGTCATTCGGCAAAAAAATCAATGTCGCGGTCGTGGGAGCCTCTGGTGGGATCGGAACAGCTCTCGTCAATCAGCTCAACGCTTGTCCCGAGGTTTCTTCCCTCTTCCGACTGGCACGCTCGGTTCAGGCCAATCGTTCAGCCGACGATTGGATCCCCGTTGATTTTGATAACGAGGAGACAATCAAAACGGCGGCGAATGCAGTCGCTCGCGCCGTTGGCTCGCTGCATCTCGTGATCGTCACTGCGGGCATATTGCACGACGGAGAACTCCTGCAGCCTGAGAAGTCGTGGGAGGCGATTTCAGCACAGGCCTTTGAAAGGGCGTTCCGCATCAATGCCTCCGGTCCCGCACTCGTCGCCAAACATTTTCTGCCTCTTCTTTCGGAGAAGCGTAAGACCGCCTTCGCCGCCATCTCGGCACGCGTCGGCAGTATCGAGGACAATCAGCTGGGAGGCTGGTACGCCTATCGCGCATCCAAGGCTGCGCTCAACATGCTGATCAAGACGCTTGCCATCGAGTTGGCCCGTAAACGACCACAGGCGCTTTGTATTGGTCTGCACCCAGGCTCTGTCGATACACCGCTTTCCAAGCCCTTTCAGCGGAGCGTGCCTAAAGATGGACTATTCACACCAAATTATTCGGCAACGAATCTTATAAAGGTCCTAAATCAGTTGACGCCGGCAGATTCAGGAGGGCTTTACGCTTGGGATGGTAGCCGAATACCAGCCTAGTGCCTCCATCAACCGCTCGCCTGCTCATGTTTTAGGTTTGAATTTGTCCCTTGTTTGCGCTTTTGGAGCGATCCGTCGTGCATTGTTATCCGTAAAAAACACACCTGAAAACCATCGGGCTGTGCCACCGGGTGGGCGGCTCGGCGTTGCCTAGAAAGGGGCGCAAAATATGAAACCGAACCTGAACATCGTGTCGCTGGTCCTCGCGGCATCGATGGTGTTGTTCGTGATCAACACCGTCCTTTCGCCGCGCGACCCGCAGAGCACGCAGATCCCCTATTCCGATTTCCTCGCCGAGGTCGAGTCGGGCAATGTTGCCGGTGTCACGATCCGCGGTCAGGACATTATCGGCCAGTACAACAACGGGACAGGCTTCCGCACCTTGACGCCGGCCGGCGCCAACTATGTCGACATCCTGTCGGACAGAGGTGTGCGGATCGCCGCCGCGCCGGAGCAGGGACCGTCCTTCCTGGCGTCATTGCTGATGTCGGCCTTTCCGATCCTGCTGCTTGTCGGCCTCTGGTACTTCATGATGCGGCGCATGCAGGGCGGCAGACCCGGCGGTGTGATGGGCTTCGGCAAGAGCAAGGCGCGCGTCCTCAACCAGGATTCCCGGCGCGTCACCTTCCAGGATGTCGCCGGGATCGACGAGGCCAAGGACGAGCTCGAAGAGATCGTCGACTTCCTGGGCCATCCGGAGAAGTTCACCCGGCTCGGCGGGCAGATCCCCAAGGGTGTGCTGCTGGTCGGCCCTCCGGGTACCGGTAAGACCCTGCTCGCCCGCGCTATCGCCGGCGAGGCGAATGTCCCGTTCTTCACGATCTCCGGCTCCGACTTCGTCGAAATGTTCGTCGGTGTCGGTGCCAGCCGCGTGCGCGACATGTTCGAGCAGGCGAAGAAGAACGCGCCGTGCATCGTCTTCATCGACGAGATCGACGCGGTCGGGCGCAGCCGCGGTGCCGGTCTGGGCGGCGGCCACGACGAGCGCGAGCAGACCCTGAACCAGCTGCTGGTCGAAATGGACGGGTTCGAGTCGACGGAAGGCGTCATCCTCGTCGCCGCAACCAACCGTCCGGACGTGCTCGACCCGGCGCTGTTGCGTCCCGGCCGGTTCGACCGCCAGGTCGTCGTGCCCAATCCCGACATCCTGGGCCGCGAGCAGATCCTGAACGTCCATATGCGCAAGGCGCCGCTGGCGCCCGACGTGGACGCGAAGGTCATCGCGCGCGGCACGCCGGGCTTTTCCGGCGCCGACCTCGCCAACCTGGTGAACGAAGCGGCACTCCGCGCCGCGCGCGCGCACCGGCGGGTGGTGTCGATGACGGATTTCGAGGCGGCCAAGGACAAGGTGATGATGGGCGCCGAGCGGCGTTCCATGGTCCTGACCGAGGAGGAGAAGCGGCTGACCGCCTATCACGAGGCTGGACACGCCCTGGTCGGCCTGTTCGTTCCGGGCAACGATCCGCTGCATAAGGTGACGATCATCCCGCGCGGCCGCGCGCTCGGCGTCACCATGAACCTGCCGCGAACCGACCGCTACGCGTTCAGCAAGCGCGAGATCGAAGCGCGTCTTGCGATGATGTTCGGCGGGCGGATTGCGGAGGAGCTGGTCTTCGGCCCCGACAACGTGACCACCGGCGCGGGGAACGACATTCAGCAGGCGACGGATCTCGCCCGCAAGATGGTCACCGAGTGGGGCATGAGCGAGAAGCTCGGCCGGCTGCGCTATAGCGAAAACGAGGAGCAGATCTTCCTCGGCAAGGCGATATCGAAGACCCAAAACGTCTCGGACGAGACCGCCCGGCTGATCGATTCAGAAGTGCGCCGGACCGTCGAGGAGGCGGAGAGCCGGGCGCGGCAGGTCTTGTCGGACAACATGGACAGCCTGCACGCCCTGGCGGACGCGCTGCTCACGCATGAGACGCTGTCGGGCGCCGAGGTGCAGGATATCCTCGACGGCAAACCGATCGTCCGCCCGGACCAGACCGACGAGGACCGTCCCTCGGGGAACAGTTCCGTCCCGACGGTCAAGCCGAAGGGAAAGCCTGCCAACCGGCCGGCCCTCGTTCCGCCGCAGGTTCAGACCTAGGTCATGCAGTGGTCGGATGCCATTAGGCTGGGCAGCAAGCGCAGCCTCGCGGTCTGGGCGCTACTCCTGCTGACGCTGTGGGTCGGCCATGAGGTCTACAGAGATGTATTCCTGGTGGCCGATACGCCGCGACCGGTGACCCCGCGCGGTTCGCTGGCCGACCTGGAACGGCAGAATGTCGAAGCCTTCCAGCGCATCGCGCCGTCGGTCGCCTATATCTTCACGCGGCCCGCGGGCAATTCGCCGTTCAATCAGCCTGCCGGCGGCGGCACCGGCTCCGGGTTCCTCTGGGATCGCGCCGGGCATGTGGTGACGAACCACCATGTGGTGGCGAATGCGGCCGCCGTCGCGGTCCGGCTGGACGACGGGGAGCCGGTTCGTGCCACCGTCATCGGCTCCGCGCCGGACTCCGATTTGGCTGTGCTGCGCCTGAGCGATTTGCCAAGCGGCCTGCAACCGATCCCAGTCGGATCCTCCGGCGATCTTCAGGTCGGCCAGTCGGTGCTCGCGATCGGCAATCCGTTCGGCTTGAGTCGCACGCTCACCACCGGGATCGTCAGCGCTCTCGACCGGCGGCTGCCGACACCGACCGGGCGCGAGATCGCCGGTGTGATACAGACCGATGCCGCGATCAATCCGGGCAATTCCGGCGGACCCCTGCTCGACTCGGCGGGGCGGCTGATCGGCGTCAACACCGCGATCATCTCCGGGTCCGGCTCGTCAGCGGGCATCGGCTTCGCGGTCCCGGTCGATGTGGTCAATCGCATTGTCCCGCAACTGATCGCCAACGGTAAAGCGCCCCGTCCCGGCATCGGCGTCAGCGTCGCATCCGAAGAGTTCACCGCGAGGCTCGGTATCGACGGGGTCGTGATCGCCGACGTTATCGCGGACGGCAGTGCCGGTCAGGCGGGGCTTCGAGGCCTCGACCGTCGGTCGCGCCGGCTCGGCGACGTTATCACCCATGTCGGGGAGACGCCGGTGCACAGCCTGGCGGAGTTTGCGACGGCCCTCGACCGCGTCGGGATCGGCAACGCGGCCACGCTGACCGTACTGCGCGGCGACCGGTCCATGACGGTATCCGTCACGGTGATGGACATCTCCTAGAACATTGATACGTAACGTCGATCTTAAACCTGTTTCGTCGACCTCGGCGTGATCCGCCTTTTACCGGGCGACGTAAAATTACCGAGTCGGGCATCCTTCCGGCTCATAGAGTTCAACACGCACCAAGATGAGGAAAACATGGCCTTCGTGCTTCCCGATCTTCCCTACGCCCAGGACGCTCTCGAGCCGCACATCTCCGCGCGCACGCTTAGCTTTCACCACGGCAAACACCACACGACCTATGCCGACAAACTGAACGGCCTGATCGCCGGCACCGCGCACGAGGGCCGTAGCCTCGACGAGATCATCGTTGCGAGCGCAGGCGATGCGGCACATCAGGGCGTCTTCAACAACGCGGCCCAGGTCTGGAACCACAGCTTCTATTGGAACTGCATGACGCCGAATGGCGGCGAGGCGCCGACCGGCGACCTCGCAGCCCGGATCGACATCGATCTCGGCGGGTTCGAGCTGTTCAAGGCGGACTTCGCAGCCGCGGCGGCGAACCAGTTCGGCAGCGGCTGGGCCTGGCTCGTGCTCGACGGGGACACGCTCAAGATCACCGCGACCGGCAACGCCGATCTACCCATGGCGCATGGCCAGCACGCGCTGCTGACCTGCGACGTCTGGGAACACGCCTACTATCTGGACTTCCAGAACCGCAGGCCGGATTACGTCGCGGCCTTCCTCGAAAATCTGGTCAATTGGGATTTCGTCGCGCGGCAGCTCGCCGAGGCGACGGGCGCCAAGTCCGCGGCCTGACCTACGGTCAGGGGCGCGTTGCGAGTCGGCGCGCCCTCACTCATCGACGACACCAAGAGCGATACGATCAGATGGTTCGCTTTCTCCTGCACCAGCTCTGCATTGGCCTCTCCACAGCGATCGTATTTTGCACTGGTCTTTACTATTTCGACATCGGCGGCCTGGCGACGCTTGTCGGCAAGTCGCCTCAGGGGGAGGTTGCGCTGATCCTGCTCGCGATCGGCCTCGCTACCTTGTTCGCGCCGCTCGCCGTGCACACCGCGCTGGCGCGCGCGGCAGCTGAAGCGGATGACGCAACGGCGTTGGTTCTGTTGCCGTCACGGGACTCCGGCCTGGCGCACGAAGCGCGCGCGATTCTAGACAAAGGAGCGATCGCAGGGTTCCCGCGCTGGCTCGTCCGCGAACTTCGTTCCGATCACGCCGGGGAAACCGGCGCGGTCGCGATATATGCCGGTATACTGGCTGTCATCCGGGACAAGAATGTCGTGTGCTTCGCCGAATCCCACCAGCAAACCGAACGCGAGCATCTGCGGCTGATCGAAAGCATCCTTCCGCTGGCGCACGCCAGCAGCTTGCTGCCACTCTGGCGCATCGCGGGATTTCTCATAGGTGCCACCCCCGCCCTGTTCGGCCGGCGCGCGGTATTCGCAACGATCGACGCCGTGGAGAGTTTCGTCGACCAGCACTACACCGCTCAAAGCGATCGCCTGGCCCGCGAGAGACGCCATGGCACGGTCCGTACGCTGCTGGAACGCTGCCGTCAGGACGAGCTAAGTCATCGCGACGAGGCGCGCGCGGCGCTCGATGCGTCCGCAGGGCCGGTTTTGCGGGGCTGGTGCTGGTTGGTCGGCGCCGGTTCCGCTGCCGCCGTGCGTGTCGCGCGCCTTGGCTGACGACAACATGCCGATATCTTGGACGCCGACGCGGGCGGAAGGCCTGCGCCGTTTGGATCAATTCCTGCCCCACGCGGGACGGGCCTACGCGAACCGGCGCAATTACGATCTGGGTCCCGGCAACCATCGGCACGTCTCCGTCCTCTCTCCCTGGATCCGGCACCGCCTCTTGACGGAGGAAGAAGTCGTTTCCGCGGTTCTGGAACAGCATAGTTATACGAGCGCGGAGAAATTCATCCAGGAGGTGTTCTGGCGTACCTACTGGAAGGGCTGGCTCGAAGCCCGCCCAGCCGTCTGGCGCGACTACACCGACACGGTCCGCGATCTGAGCAGCCAGCGGGACGGCGATCTTCGTCGCCGCTGGGACGCGGCGACCTCCGGTGAAACCGGAATCGACTGCTTCGACGCCTGGGCGCAGGAACTGATCGAGACGGGCTATCTGCACAACCACGCACGAATGTGGTTCGCGAGCATCTGGATCTTCACGCTCGATCTACCCTGGGCGCTCGGAGCCGATTTCTTTCTTCGCCATCTCCTGGACGGCGACCCCGCTTCCAACACCCTGTCCTGGCGTTGGGTTGCCGGACTGCACACGCGCGGCAAGACCTACCTGGCGCGCGCCGGCAACATCACCAAGTACACCGAGGGCCGCTTCGATTCCGTCGGCCAGCTGTCGGGAACCGCCCGACCGCTCGCGGAGGCCCCGCCGCCCACGCCGCGCCCACTCGCGTCGCCTGTCGACCCCGACCCGGCGCTTCCGACTGGCCTCCTGCTGACCGAGGAGGATCTCGATCCCGAATTCGCGATGGCGGGGCTGGACATCCGCGCCGTCGCGGCCTTGCAGACAACGACATCGCGATCACCGCTTCCCTTGCCACCGTCGGTTCTGGCATTTGTCCAAGGTGCGATCAAAGACGCGTCGGGGCGGCTCGGCGACGCACTCGGTCTGCCGGTTATGAAAACTAGCGATAGCGCGGCCATCGTCGATTGGGTGCAGGAGAACGGACTGGGGCAGATCGTGACGCCTTATGTTCCGGTCGGTCCAACGCGCGATATGACGGCGGCGCTGCGCGCAAACCTGCGTGCGGCAGGCATCGCTTTCGTACCGTGCGTTCGGTCCTGGGACAAGCTGTCCTGGCCGCATGCGACAGGCGGGTTCTTCCAGCTCCGCAAGCGAATCCCCGAACTTTTGAGTGAAATTCGAACCGGAAGTTTGCAACTCGGATAGCGACGTCTCGTCGCAGAAGGGTGGCAAAATTGCGCGTTGCGCATTCACCGCCGGTTCAAGATGATTGCGTCCCGGACTGGAGGAGACGCGTGGTGGCGGTTGAAGAGTTCACGCGTTGGTTCCTTGCCACATTCTTCAGCGGGACCGCCGGATTCTATACGGTTCGGATCATCCTGCTACGCTGGCGGCAGAGGCGGTCGCCCGTCTATGACGGCGAGCCGGGCAGCCGCCATCTCTATGTCCACCGCTTCTTCCGGGCGGCGATATTCGGTGTTTGCGTCATCCGTCTGGGCTGGCATGAATTCGATCGATATCTCGTGACCATCGATCCGCTTTGGCATCCGGCCATCCTGCTTGCCGGCGATGCGCTGCTGTTGGCCGGTTTCGCGACGGTATTGGTCATCCACTTCCATATGGGCGAGAACTGGCGATCCGGGACACCCGACAGCGACGGCACCGTGCTGCTCAACACCGGGCCGTTCGCCGTTACGCCAATCCGATGATGCTGGCCGTCGTCGCCGCCCAGCTCGGATTTTTCCTTGCGCTGCCGAGCCTCTTCTCGCTGCTATGCCTCGCTGTCGGGGTCTGGGCCTTTCTCGCCCAAGTCGATATCGAGGAGGGCGTGTTGGGGCAGCGGTTCGGCGATGCGTACCGCGCCTACCGCCGATCAACGCCGCGCTGGCTGAAGTTCGACAGGACGACCGACGCGTAGTCTCTTCCCGCAGCCGGCCGATCAGGCATGTCCAACCTGGCCGATTTGTTTCGGGGCATCGGCCACGGCCTCGAGCGCTGTCTCCACGAGTTCAAGGGACAGGTCGCGCGTGATTTCGTGCGATGTGTGGATCATCCCCGCGCGAATCGAAAGCGCCATCGCGACCGCCTGCAGGACGTCGCCGTTGCTCGCCTCTCCAGCGAGCGCAATATCGCCATCGATCGTCTCCAATAGCAACGAGACCAGTTGCCCGACGCGCACCGCATCCCCGGTTTCCGGGTGAAGCGGGAACTCGATATGGAAGCTGTCGCCGGTCTGCGTGCGTGCCAGGTAAGGAAGTTTCTTCATCACGTCACCATCAATACAAGGCCAACCTGATCAGCACGACCAGCGCGGCCAGCAGCTGCGCGCCGTTGATCCAAACCGAAAGTCTGTGGAGCCGCTCGAACGGCGTCTCCGCCGTCGCGTCGCCTCCCAACATGCGGTCGCGGTGGCGGTTGATACGCGGCATCAAGACCTGTCGCGACAGGACCGCCCCCGACAACACGAGCGTCATCACCAGAGCATCTGCCGGCCGCCCGGCCGCGAAGCAGGCAGCGCCGATCAGCGCGAGCGCCCCGACGACCGCGTAGTACCAAGGGAACAAGCGGCGGATGAGCCGGCCCGCCGTCGCCGCGTCGAGTTCCACGAAGACCAACGGTGCCACGACGCAGGAAAAAAACAGCATCGATCCGAAAAGACTTGCGACGGCGATCATCCCAGCAGCGTCGGAGACTTCCAATAAGGTCATCGCATCTTACCTTTCGTCCGATTGCGGCGGCATCGCTCGGAGCAATACCGCACCGCATGCCAGTTCCGCGCCCACTTGCGCCTCCAGGCAAACGGGCGGCCGCAGACCGGGCAAGATTTTGTTTCAAGGTCGCGTTTACGTCGCATCCGAAGAGGCCCTCCAGTACATGCCTTCGACACACCGCAGAGCAGCCGCACCCGATTGACGGGTTGTGCCGTCCTTATTACGCAGATCAAAAAAGATCGGATTTCCGGATCACTTCCGGAACGGGTCAATTTTCCTCGTCAGCGCTAGTTGCTGAGGACGTCCGATATTGAGTGCTTTTCAGACGTTTTTCTCAGAAAAGCAGACATACCATTCATTTGGCACGCTTACGGACGTTGGACTCCTGTCATTCTGATATAATTTTAGCCGGTCTTCGCAACATCCGGTACGATATGGATTTCATGCCGGAAGGGACGATTACGATTAGAATGGCCGTCGACCTACTGCTGAGGAAGCGGCATGGCTCCGATTGGGGAAGTCAGCCGATTCATTTGGAAGACGAACTCGATCCAGAGTCAGGAGGATACCATTACGATCGCGAGGCCATCGCACTCGTGCGTAACCAAATATCGGAGGCTCGAGACGAACTTCATAACGCTCTCATTTCCGGGGCATTGAAAGCCAAAATTGAAGAGGGTCCGCCAGTACCTGTGGAGTACTGGTCGACAAATCGAGCTCAGACAGCTCTAAGCTCGAACCTACTCGCACTCGGTGATACAGCAGAACCCGAGGATTTAAGGTGGCACAATCGTCGGATATTATTCGATGAGGTAAGGTTTCAAGAGTGGCTTTCAGGTGGGCCGGATAGGCTCAAACGCGCTCGTACGGCTGATCCAGAAGCCAATGCGATACTGCGGGTAAACATAGAAATAGTGCTCGCAACAGCGGTTCGACTTTGGAAGCCGCATAATCGGCCTGGTCGCAACGAGATGGCGAGACAATTGGCGGCTAATCCTCAGGTGAAGAATACAGGGTACAGCGCTCAAACCATCCGCAAAATCCTGAATGGCACCTACGGGGCTTCCAAGCGTCTCGAAATCCCTGGATTAGCGGGTTTCGATACCCGGGGATAGTTGCAGTACTCGGCTACCCATTCGAACCAGGTGCCGTAAAACACCGGTTTATCAGTTAGTTAATTAAGTTTTAGTTGGGCATGATTTTGTCTGTCTCGTCCAAACTGTACCCGCCGACACTGCGTTATCGAATTCCTATTCGACGAGGGAACCGACAGTGTCAACGGATAGGAACAGCAGCGCGACTACGGGTGTCACCCGCCTTCACACGATTGCCGATGTTGCGGACCGTTTGCAGGTGTCTAGCAAGACAGCCCGCCGCTGGATCGATGCCGGCGACCTGGTCGCGCACCGCTTAGGCCGACAGCTGAGGATCAGCGAACAGGACCTGCAGTTCTTCATCCGAAGCCGTCGAGAGGCGTGAGTAGTCCCGTCCGCTGATGTCTAGTTATGTCAGTAGTTTACGAAGTAATAATGAATAGCACAGTCAGTAAAACGCGTAGTATTACTAAGTTATTTTTTAATTATATTGACCTTTTGTCCAATTATGTCTTCATTTGTACATGCGTGTCCCTATATAATCAACATTATGGAGGCCGTGATGCCTGACGGAAGCACCCACAACGCCTTTACGACCGACGCCCAGCTGACGCTGCAGGACGTCTTCGACCTTATTCCCGCAGATACCGGTTTAGCTGTTCAACGTCACACCCTTGGGGCAAGGCTCCTTCGAGATCGATCTCACCGGCGACATTGTCAACATGATCGAG
>CAJWOT010000033.1 GCA_913044215.1 uncultured Rhodospirillaceae bacterium
CGCGCCTGTTGCCCAACGCAACCGGTACGGCGCTGGCACCGCGCTACGACAAGATCACGCAGTTCGGCGTCGATTTGCAGTACACGCTCGATGCCTGGCTGTGGAAGTTCGAAGGCATTGCCCGCGAAGGGCACGGTGATAGCTTCGCCGCCATGGTCGGCGGGTTCGAATACACCTTCTTCCAAGTCGCGGATAGCGATGCGGATATTGGTGTCCTGGCCGAAATTCATCTCGATGGCCGGGACGCCAACCGCGCCCCGCCGACGCCCTTCGAACACGATATCTTTCTCGGCAGCCGGCTGGCGCTGAACGTCGTGGACGACACTCAGGCGCTGGTAGGGGCTGTTATCGATGCCGATTACGGCACCTTGTCCTTCTTCATCGAAGCGGAGCGCCGGATCGGCGACAGCTGGAAAATCGAGGCGGAGGCTCGCCTGTTCGGTAATGTCGGTGACGAAAACGTCCTCGCGCCCTTCAAACGCGACAGTTTCGTGAATTTTCGTCTTTCGAAATTCTTTTGAGATCAGTCAGGCCGGCGTAAGCCGAGCACGATATCGACATAGTCAGGCTCATTTTCCGGCGTCAGATATCCGTGCCGGATCAGAAAGTCGATGATCGCCAGGTTGCAGTTGAACTTAAAATCGAAGCTGTCCCGCACCCGGGCGGCGACCCGGTCGATCGGCCAGAGTTCGAATTCGTCGATTTCGCCATCCGTGTTGACGGGCGTGAAGTCCGCCGGCATTTCCAAATCGTAGCAGAACATCTGGTCGGGCTTTGCGCCGTCCAACGTCTCGTGGCAATAGCTGATGACACCGACCGGCTTGGCCTGCGCAGCGAGCGATTCCGGAATGCCCGCCTCCTCGCCACACTCCTTGATCAAATTGTCGCGGGGCGTAATGCCGATCGGCTGGCCGCCGGCCACCGTATTGTCGAGCATGCCGGGATAGGTCGGCTTGTCCCGCGCCCGCGTGGCGACCCACATATGCAATCCGTCCTCGCAACGCACATAGCCATTCATATGCACGCCCCAGGCACGGATGCCGAAATGCGGAACGGCAGCGCGCTCTATCTGCAGTAGAGGCGCATCCCCCCACTCCGGCATGACCGGATAGGGTTCGTCGCGCCAGCCATCGATCAATCCAATCGTTGCCAGGGCGCGCAACGGCCGCTCCAACGCGCTGCTCCGGGACTCGAAAGCATCCAACGCCGGCATGATCGACACCACGTCGCCGGCAACATCGAAAATCTCAGGCCAATTGGAAAGTTTGGAAACGAATTCCGGCCTGAGCCACCCGACCTGCTGCCCGTCGATCAGGAACGGCACGAATCGACTGAGATCAGCGTTGTTGCAGGCCCGGATATGGTCAAGATAGCTCATTGTGCCAGACTAGCCGCTCAGGCCACGTCGGCGTAGCGTTTCTCCGACACCAGCACACAATCAACCTCGAAGATCTGGTTCATGCAGCGCCCGATATAACGCGCCAGCTCGAGGTCCATACCGTGCATGGCGATATCGAGCGTGAGCGCCGAACCGTCCCGACGGCAATCGAACCGGTCGGGAACGAGGCCCCGTTTGGCAAAGAGTTCCAGAACCCGCGGCATAACGCCCGGTGCAACTTGCGCCGTGACGGAAAAACAGGCGGTAGTGGGATCAGATGTGGGAGTGGACATGACGCGTAACCTCAAATGACGATTCAACAAGACGAACAACGACCGGCCGGTCCTGTACAGGGACCGGGGTGCTAATTCGCTTGCCGATAAGGTTTTGCGCGTTCATGAAGAGGCTTATATCAGGGTGACATGCGGATTTACAGCAGGAAGATCACGACCGTGAGCAGTGCCAGAAGATCGAAGTTCGCGATGGCGGGCGTTATCGCGTCACTCGCGTTTCTCGTTGTCGCCTGCGCGGCCCCCGAGAAAACCCGTTGGACAAAGCCCGGCACCAACGCAGGCCCGAAGCCGACCGATGCCGCAAGCTGCCGCGCCGACGCCAACCGCCGCGCCGAGCGCGAGTATTTGCTCGATACGCAATCCCGCAGCGATGACCGATTTGCGTCGGCGGGATCGCTGCAGAACGAATTGGCGCGGCGCGACGCCAAGCGATACCGACAGCGAATCTTTGAACAGTGCCTGCGCAGCCTGGGCTACGAACCAGAGGCGCGGGACCGATTCGAAGCGCGTTAACAGGCGATTGGCCGCGACTCTCGGGCCGTGGTATATCTCCGCGAATTCCTGCGGGGCGGCCGAGACTTGGCAGAAGATAAGCGTACGCGAAAGAAATTGCGGCTGGACGCGCCGACCCGGCAACTGGCGGGGCGGATCTGGCGCGACTATGTCCGCCACCATAAGGTCGCGATCCTGCTGGCAATCGTCTGCATGGTCATCGTTGCGGCCTCTGCTGGCGGCCAGGCACGGTTGATCGAACCGGCGCTCGACAAGGTGCTGGTGACCGGCGATGAGCGATTGGTCTGGATCATCCCCCTCGCCTTCCTGGCGATCTCCATCATCAAAGGATTCGGCAGCTACGGGCAAACCGTGTTGATGAACCGGGTCGGCCTCAGGGTCGTCACCACCCTGCAAAGTGAGATGTTCGACCGCATCGTCCGCGCAGATTTGGCCTATCTGCATGGCGATGCGACGGGAAAGCTGATTTCCCGCTTTACCAACGACGTGAATTTTCTGCGCGAGGCCGTGATCAAAACGGTGACGGGCTCGGTCCGCGATCTGCTGACGGTCGTCGTCCTGGTCGGCGTCATGTTCTACACCCATTGGGTGTTGGCGACGATGGCCTTCATCGTATTCCCGGTCAGCGTTTTCCCGGTGATCTATCTCGGCCGCCGCCTGCGCCGGGTCTCGGCCGAAACCCAGGCCGAACTCGGCGTGCTAACCGCGTTGCTCGACGATGTGTTCAAGGGCGTCCGGCAGGTCAAGGCCTACGGCATGGAGAACCACGAACAGCGCCGCGCCGACGGGATGTTCGAATCGATTTTCCGGTTCATCCTTAAGGCCGCGCGCGTGCGAGCGCGCTCCTACCCGATCATGGAAACGCTGGGCGGATTGGCGATTGCGGGCGTGCTGTTTTACGGGGGCTATCAGGTCTTGCACGGTGAAACGACGGTCGGGAAGCTGATTGCCTTCCTCACCGCCCTGGTCATGGCGTTCCAGCCGATGCGTAGCCTGGCCAGCCTGAATGCCAGCCTGCAGGAAGGGTTGGCCGCCGCGCAGCGCATTTTTACCATGATCGACTATCGCCCGGCGATCGTCGACAGCCCTGATTCAGGCCCCTTGAAGATCGAGGAAGGGGCGATCCGCTACGACGATGTCACCTTCTCCTATGGTGACGGGATTCCGGCACTTCGCGGGGTGACCATCGAAGCCCGGCCTGGCCAGAAGATCGCGCTCGTCGGCCCCTCCGGCGCCGGCAAATCCACCGTGCTGAACCTATTGCCACGCTTTCACGACGTCTCCGGCGGTACGGTGTCCATCGACGAGCAGGATGTCCGCGCGGTGACGATCGAATCTCTGCGCCGGTCCATCGCTTTGGTCAGCCAGGAAACCGGCCTTTTCAATACCTCCGTCCGAGACAATATCGCCTATGGCGATCCGACGGCGGATGACAACGCGATTATCGAAGCAGCGAAATCAGCCGCCGCGCACGATTTCATCAGCGAGTTGCCGCAGGGCTACGACACAATTATCGGAGAGGCCGGATTGCGCCTGTCCGGGGGGCAACGTCAACGGCTCTCCATCGCCCGCGCGATGTTGCGCGACGCGCCGATCCTGTTGCTCGATGAAGCGACATCGTCACTCGACACGCAATCGGAGCGTCTGGTGCAGGAGGCGTTGAAGAGACTGATGGTGGGACGGACGACCCTGGTGATCGCGCACCGTCTGTCGACGGTCATCGATGCGGATCGGATCTACGTGCTTGATGGCGGACAGGTCGTCGAGCAAGGCAGCCATAACGAATTGCTGGCGCGCAACGGCCTCTACGCAGAGCTTAGCCGGATGCAGCTCGCGCCAGACGAGGCGGATCCGCCCGCTGTTCAGGCCCGGATGTAGCTGGATGCGCGCGTTACGGCCGGTCATCCGTCACCCGAAGGTGCAGGACGCGCTATGCTGGCTCGCTGCCGCCTATGTCCGGCTGTTGCGGTGGACCGGCCGTTGGACGATCGTCGGCGACGAAGCGCTGCTGGCTTTCATGAAGACCGGCGCACCTTTCATCGTATCCTTCTGGCATGGCCGTCTGCTGATGATGCCGTTCAGCCACGACAAGCAGGGCCGCACGGTGGAGATGCTGATCTCAAACCACCCGGACGGCCGGCTCATCGCCAAGACGGTCGGCCATCTGGGCATCGGCACCATCGTCGGCTCGACCTCGCGGGGCGGTACCAAAGCGGCACGCGAGCTGACACGGCGATTGCGCGATGAAAACGGCATAATCGGCATCACCCCCGACGGTCCCCGCGGCCCCCGCATGCGGGCAAGCGACGGCGTTGTCGCACTGGCGCGGCTGGCCGAAGTCCCGATCTTCGCGATCGCCTACTCAACGAATCGCGGGAAACTGCTGAACAGCTGGGACCGCTTTCTCCTGCCCTACCCTTTCTGCCGCGGCGTCTTCGCCTGGGGTGAGCCGATCTATGTCCCGAAGGATGCGGACAAGGCCACGCTGGAACGCAAGCGAACCGAAGTGGAGGCCGCATTGACGGCCGTTATGCGCCAATGCGACGAGATGGTGGGGCGCCCTGTCGTAGGGGCGGCGCCGGCCGCTGCGGAGTGCTGAGGCGATGGCGGGACTGTCACTCTACCGCGGTCTGACCGAGCTCGGCGCCCCGTTCATCGACATGTATATGCAGCGGCGGCTCAACAACGGTAAAGAAGACCCGGACCGTATCACAGAGCGCCGCGGGATCGCCTCCCGCGAACGTCCGGAAGGACCGCTCGCCTGGGTCCATGCCGCCAGTGTCGGTGAAGCCCAATCCGCCCTGTCGCTGATCACGAAGATGCTGCGCGCGCGGATCGATCTCCACATTCTGATCACCACCGGCACGGTAACCTCCGCGAAGCTTCTGGCCGAGCGGCTGCCGCCGCGCAGTTTCCATCAGTTCGTGCCCGTCGACCGGGCACGTTGGGTGCAACGTTTTCTCGACCATTGGGAACCCAATATGGCGGTGTGGATCGAGTCCGAGTTTTGGCCAAATCTGATCGCGCAGACTACCGCGCGAAATATCCCGACGGTTTTGGCGAACGGCCGGATTTCGCGAAAATCGGCGGCCAACTGGCGCATGTTGCCGGGTTTCATCGGCAATATCGTCGGGGCGTTCCGCCTGTGCCTGACCCAGACGGAAGAGGAGGCCGAACGGTTTCGCGCGTTGGGCGCCGACCCGGTCAAATGCGTCGGCAACCTAAAGTTTTCCGCCGCCGCACTGCCGGCCGACGAGGCAGAACTCGCAGCGCTAACGGAGCAAGTTGGTACCCGGCCCCACTGGCTGGCGGCAAGCACCCACCCCGGCGACGAAGAATTGGTCGCTGAAGCGCATGGTATCCTCAAGGAGAAATATCCCGGCCTCCTCACCATCATCGTGCCGCGCCATCCATCGCGCGGACAACAGGTTGCCAAAGAGGTTGCCGCGCACGGATTTCATATCTCCCGCCGTGCTATCGGCGACCCTGTTTCCGCTGCCGACGATATCCATATCGCGGATACGCTCGGCGAATTGGGCCTGTTCTATCGCCTGTCACAGATCGCGTTCATTGGCGGCAGCATGGCCCGGCACGGCGGCCACAATCCTTTGGAGGCGGCTCAGCTCGATTGCGCCATCCTGCACGGCCCAGACATGGCGAACTTCGCGACCGTGGCGCAGCAACTCGGCGAGGCAGATGCCAGGACGGTAATACAAGACGCACCGACACTGGCGCATGCCGTTGCCGGGTTGCTTGATGACGAGCAACGACGCCGATCCGTATCGGATGCGGCGGCCAAGGTTGCGCAATCGAATGCTGCGGTCGTCGATTCGGTTATCGAAGAACTGAAACCGTTCCTCGACGCCCTGCCAGCCGGAAACTCCGATGCGCGCGCCTGACTATTTCGCGCGACGCGATGGCGTCAGTCAGGCGCTATCGCCGCTTTCAGGGCTTTACGCCGCCGTCTCCCGGCTGCGCCAACGTTGGACGAAACCCTGGCAAGCGCCCGTTCCCGTCATCTGCGTCGGCAACATCACCGCAGGCGGCGCAGGCAAGACACCGGTCGCCTTGGCGCTTGGCGCCCTGCTGCGGGAACGGGACCATGACGTGCATTTTTTAAGCCGCGGCTATGGCGGCCGGCTGCGTGGACCGACACGCGTCGACCGCACCAAACACACCGCACAAGATGTCGGCGACGAGCCGCTGCTGTTGGCAGAGGTTGCTCCTGCCTGGATCGCCCGCAACCGGGCGGCCGGCGCGAAAGCCGCGATTGCCGCGGGAGCGTCGGTGATCGTCATGGATGACGGCCTACAGAACCCAACCCTCGCCAAGTCGCTCAGTCTAGTGGTGGTCGATGGCGGTTCCGGGTTTGGCAACGGCCGCGTCCTGCCAGCCGGTCCGTTGCGGGAACCCGTGGATGAGGGCCTCGCGCGCGCCGACGCCGTTGTCCTGATCGAGCCGGATTCTAGTGGCGTCGCCGCCACACTTGAGCCGCAAACGCTGCCGATCGTCCGCGCCAGGATGATACCGGCGGTCGCCGCCGAAAGGTTCGCCGGCCGCAACGTCGTCGCCTTCGCCGGAATTGGCCGGCCGGAGAAGTTCTTCGCGACATTGGAGGAGATCGGGTGCCGGCTCATAACCAAACGCGGCTTTCCCGATCACCACACTTTCACGCCGGACGAGATCATGCGGCTCGTCGAAACCGCGCGGGCGGCCGGCGCCACGCCGGTGACCACGACCAAGGATTTTGCGCGGCTGCCGCGCGAGGCGCAGGTCATGGTGGAACCGTTTCCGGTCCTTCTGGAGTGGCGTAACCCGCAGGAAATCGAAGGTCTGGTCGACCGGGCGCTCTTGGAATCAGTTTAAGGCGTCGGCCGGCAGCAGGAATGCCGGGTCGATCCGATGCTCGAACCAGTTGATGCGCCAGTCGAGATGCGGGCCGGTCGAGCGGCCCGTCGCCCCGACGGCGCCGATCCGTTGTCCCCGCGCAACGGACTGACCGACTTCCACAGATAGCGCGCTGAGATGCAAAAAGGCGGAGGTCAGCCCATGGCCATGATCGATGATGATGGTCCCGCCCGTGTAATACATGTCCTTATGGGCGAGAACGACCGTTCCACCCGCCGGGGCAATAACCGGCGTGCCCGTCGGCGCGGCGAAATCGATACCGAAATGCGGCCGCCGCGGCTTGCCGTTCAAAATCCGTTGGCTGCCATAGACGCCGGTTACCGTTCCCTTCGACGGGCGCAGCCAAGTCCCCCGGAAATGCACCATGGGCCTGTCTTCGGCGCGCAGCTTGGCGATTTCGCCATTCTCGCGCTTGATCCGATCCAGGACCGATTTCGGCGGCGTCACCATGCGTCGTGGCAGGCCGTCGATGCGTTGAATGCGATATTTCCGGGGCTTGATCTTCAGTTTGCGTTCCTCGGCCGCCTGACCGGGCCGCTCGATTTTTAAGGTCACGTCGGGCGGCGCGTCCCGCCCGAAACCGAACACGAAATCGCCCTCTGGAGAGACCCGCAACACGCGCCCGTCCAGCGTCACCTTGGTGTCAGGCGATGTCTTGCCGAAAATCAACCCGCCTTGGGTGAACTTGCCCTGCAATTCGACCGCCTGAACCTGTACCGCCCACAGCAGAGCAATGCAGAATGTCAGGAACCTCATAGTAACTCGCCCTGTTTATCCTCTGCCGGCTTCACGGCACGCTTTGGTTTGCTGCCGGCGATCACCGCATCGGCCTTTTCCTTGTTGGCGAACTGCAACGCCACCGCATCGCCCGGCCGGAGGCGCTTCGCCGATGTGACTGGGTTGTCGTCGGCATCGCGGACAATCGCGTAACCGCGCGCGAGCACATGTTCCGTCGAATAGCTGTCCAACAATTCGGAAAGATGGGCCAAGCGCTGCGCCCCGTCGGCGATACGGCGTTGCATGCCCTGGTAGAGCCGCGGCGTCAGATCGCGCACGGCGCCGGCTGCGGTTTCGAGCATGCGACGAAGCGGGACAGCGGACAGGCGCTGTGCTATCCCGTCGTGCCGTTCCTGCTGTCGATCGAGCCGCTGCGCCATCGCCGTGTGCAGCGCGCGGGTCTCGGATTCGACCTTGCGTCCCGCTTCGTCAACGACCAGCGCCGGGCTCTTGAGCCGTGCCGCGAGTAACGCGACGGATTGCGCGCGCTGTACCGTGATACCGTTGCCGGCATTGTCGAACCGTTCAGCAGTCACATCGAGCCGCTGCATCTGCACGCCGAGCAAACCCGTCACGTCCGGCAGGCCGCGCGCCAGTCCTTCCACCCGCAGCCGCCGTTCCTCTAACATGCGCGACATGCCACCAACCATGCGCCGGGCGGTATCCATGACCGTTTCGATAAGTTCCGCCCTCACCGGAACGGCCATCTCCGCCGCCGCGGTCGGCGTCGGCGCACGGCGGTCCGACGCGAAGTCGATCAAGGTCGTGTCCGTTTCATGTCCCACGGCGGAAATCAGCGGGATCTCGCTCGCCGCGGCGGCGCGGACGACGACTTCTTCGTTGAACGCCCACAGATCTTCCAGGCTGCCACCGCCCCGCGCGACGATCAGCACGTCCGGACGCGGCACCGGTCCGGCGGGATCGAGCGCATTGAATCCTTCGATGGCCGCGGCGACCTGTGCCGCCGCCCGGTCGCCCTGAACCAAGACCGGCGCCAGCAGCACGTGGCGTGGAAACCGGTCGTTCAGCCGGTGCAGAATATCGCGGATGACGGCGCCGGTCGGCGATGTCACGACACCGATTACGTCCGGCAGGTAGGGAAGCGCGCGCTTGCGCGATTCGTCGAACAACCCTTCGGCGGCGAGCGCCTTGCGCCGGTCTTCGAGCATCTTGAGCAGCGCGCCTTCGCCTGCCAATTCAAGCGAATCGATGACGATCTGATACTTCGAACGGCCCGGATAGGTGGTCAGTTTGCCCGAGGCGATCACCTCCAGCCCGTCCTCCGGTTTGATCGCAAGACGGCCCGCCACGCCGCGCCAGCAAACCGCATCCAAATTGGCCGATTCGTCCTTCAGCGACATGTAAAGATGGCCGGATGCGGCGCGTTTGAAGCCGGAGACTTCGCCCCGCACCCGCACGTAGGAATACGCATCTTCCACCGTTCGCTTGAGCGCCTGCGACAGCTCGGAGACCGAATATTCCGGCGAATTACGGGGGCTGTCGGTGGAAATGTCGGTCATCGGCGCGGCCGTCATGATATTGTTGCTGCGCCAAGTATACAGCGTGGCCTGGGAGGAGACATGAAAGTTCTGGTGGTCGGTTCGGGCGGCCGCGAACACAGCCTGTGCTGGGCGATCGCCGCCTCGCCGCTGTGCGAAAAACTGTACTGCGCGCCGGGCAATGCCGGTATCGCGGCGGATGCGGAATGCATCGATATCGGCGCCGAAGATATCGACGGGCTTATCGGGTTCGTGCAACAGAACGCAATCGAGTTCGTCGTCGTTGGGCCCGAGGCACCGCTGATCCTGGGGTTGGTCGACCGGCTCGACGAGATCGGCGTCAAATCCTTCGGCCCCAGCGCCGCCGCAGCGATCCTCGAAGGGTCAAAAGGCTTCACCAAGGATTTCTGTGCCAAGTACGACATCCCCACGGCCGCCTATCGTCGGTTCACCGACCCCGAAGCCGCCAAACAGTGGACGCGGGAACAGGGCGCTCCCATCGTCGTCAAGGCGGACGGGCTCGCGGCCGGCAAAGGCGTTACGGTCGCGGCCGAACTGGACGACGCCCTGGCGGCGATCGACGCGGCGATGGTCGACGGTCAGTTTGGCGATGCCGGCGCGGAGCTGGTCGTCGAGGCATTCCTGGAAGGCGAAGAGGCCAGCTTCTTCGCCATATGCGACGGGGAAACGGCGCTGCCGCTTATGTCGGCCCAAGATCACAAAGCCGTCTTCGATGGCGATAAGGGCCCCAACACCGGCGGCATGGGCGCCTATGCGCCGGCGCCCGTGATCACCGAAGCGATGGCCGAAACGGTCATGCAGAAGATCATCCTGCCAACCGTCGAAGGCATGAAGGCGGAAGGCCGGCCATATAAGGGCGTGCTCTACGCCGGCCTGATGATCACCGACAAGGGCCCGGAACTGATCGAATACAATGTCCGCTTCGGTGATCCGGAATGCCAGGTACTGATGACCTTGCTGATGTCGGACATCTTGATCGCGCTCGTCGCGGCAGCCGATGGGGTGCTGGACAGCTTCGATCTGCGCTGGCGCGACGAGGCGGCGCTTAGCGTCGTCATGGCCTCGAACGGCTATCCGGGCGGCTATGAAAAGGGAACCGAAATCGTCGGCGTCGAACTGGCCGCCAGCGAGGATACGGTGATCTTCCACGCCGGCACGGCCCGCGGCGCCAACGACGAATTGCTGGCCACGGGCGGCCGGGTTCTCAACGTCACCGGCTTTGGCCCATCCGTTAAGGCGGCCCAAGAGGCGGCCTACGCAGCGGTCGACCGGATCGACTGGCCCGGCGGGTTCTGCCGCCGCGATATTGGCTGGCGCGCTGTCGCGCGGGAAGAAAGCTAACCGCGGATGACAGGGCACACGTTGCTGCTCCTGCGACACGGCAAATCGGACTCGCCGGCCGGGGTCGCGGATTTCGACCGCCCGCTGAAGAAGCGGGGCAGACAGGCCTCGGACCAGATCGGCCGATGGCTGATCGATAACGGCCTGATCCCGGACTTCATGCTGTCCTCCCCGGCCAACCGGGCGATCGCGACAGCGCGGCGCGTCTGCGAAACGATGGGCAAAAATCCCGGCACGATCCACGAGAAGCGCGACATCTATCTGGCTGAACTGGAAACGCTCCTGAAGACCGTGCGTCTACTGCCGGAGTCGGCGGATCGGGCGATGATCGTCGGACACAATCCAGGGCTGGAGGAGCTGTTGGCGGCACTCTCCAAGACCGTCGTGTCCCCCTATGACGAGAGCGGCCGCATGCCGACCTGC
Organism: uncultured Rhodospirillaceae bacterium; assembly: GCA_913044215.1. Classification (GTDB taxonomy): domain Bacteria; phylum Pseudomonadota; class Alphaproteobacteria; order UBA8366. Next base: position 11,154 of record CAJWOT010000033.1, read on the forward strand.
GCGCTGGCCGTACTGAGATTGGGATCGGCCTGGGCGGACACGGCGTTGCAATCCGCCTCGTTGGAACATTTAATCCTGCCGCGGGCGCTGCCGCCTGCCGGCTAATCCTTACGTCGAGGACACTGCCATGGCCGATATCGAATATTTCTACTCCGCCCATTCCGCCTTCGCCTATCTCGGCTCGGCCCGGTTCATGGAGATCGTCCAAGCCGGGGGGCACCGCATCGTGCACAAACCGTTCGAATTGGGCCCAGCCATCGAAGCCGGCGGCGCCGGGTCGACCCGCGCCCGCTCCTCGGCGCACCGCGCCTACTATTTCGGGCGCGAGATTCAGCGCTGGTCGGAAGAACGCAACGCGCCGGTGGTCGACGGCATTCCGACCCACCACTACAACGACATGGCCCTGGCAAACGGCATGCTTATCGCCTGCGACCGCCAGGGGGTCGACACGGACAGGCTGGCGCATTGCCTGTTGGAAGCGCATTGGAAGGACGATGCGGACCTCGCCGCGCGCGAAACGCTGGCGTGGCTGGCGCAGACCGTCGATATCGATCCAGGCCCCCTGCTCGACGCGGCACTGAGCGACGAGATCCAGGCGATCTACCAGGCGAATACGCAGGAGGCGGTCGACCGTTCCGTCTTCGGCTCACCGACCTATTTCGTCGCAGGCGACATGTTCTACGGCCAGGACCATCTGGAGATGGTCGAGCGTGCGCTGGTCAAACCCTATGCGGGCATCTGGCCGCCCCCCGCCGGCGAATAAGGCCTATTGGCGGGAAATTCCCGCCTTCCCGCCGCGCAACACGTATTTCTGCACCTTGCCGGTCGCCGTCTTCGGCAGTTCGTCGACGAAGCTCACCCATTGCGGCGTCTTGAAATGGGCAAGGTTGTCGCGGACATGCAGTTTCAGCTCGTCCTCGGTCGCTTGGCCGCCCTCGCGTAGAATGACGAAAGCGTGCGGCGACTCGCCCCATTTTTCGTGCGGCATACCTACCACGGCGGCCTCTTGGACGGCTGGATGGTGCAGCAAGCAGCCCTCGACCTCGACGGAGGAAATGTTCTCGCCACCGCTGATGATCACGTCCTTGAAGCGGTCACGTATCTCCGCATAGCCGTCCGGATGCACCACCGCGGCGTCGCCGGAATGGAACCAGCCATCCTTGATGGCCGCGGCCGTCGCCTCCGGGTCGTTGTAGTAGCCCTTCATGACCACATTGCCGCGCACGGTGATCTCACCCAGGGTTTCGCCATCATGTGGCACTTCGTTGCCGTCCTCATCGACGATCCGCAGCTCGCCGGAACTGACCAGCTCGACGCCCTGTCGCGCCTTGATCTGGGCCAGCTCCTCGACCGGTAAATTGCGGTGTTCCGGCCGGGTCTCGCAGACCGTGATCAGCGGCGCTGTTTCGGTCAGCCCGTACACATGGGTCAGTTCCCAACCGAGGTCTCGCTCGACCGTCTCGATCGTCGCTGCCGCGGGCGGCGCGCCCGCCGTAAACAGCCGCACCCCGCGCGGCGCCTCTTCGCGAATTTCAGCCGGCGCATTGGCGATACTGATCAGCACCGTCGGTGCGGCACAGAACATGGTGATGTTCTCCTCGCGGATCAGCCGGAAGACTTCCACCGGATCGACCTGCCGCAAACAGACATGGGTCATGCCGCGCGCGGTGTTGATCCAGGTGAAGGTCCAGCCATTGGCGTGGAACATCGGCAGGGTCCAGAGGTAACGGTCGGCGGGCGTCAAATGTTGGTGCGTCAACGACCCCATGATGTTCATGTAGGCGTTGCGGTGGGTGATCATCACGCCCTTGGGCCGCGCTGTGGTGCCGCTGGTGTAATTAATCGTCAGCAGGTCCGTCTCTTCGATTTCGACCTGGGCGTAATCCGGGGAAGCCGCCGCCAGGGTGGATTCATAGTCGAGCCACCCCTCGCCTTCGCCTTCCAGCGCCACGAAATGCTCGACCTGGGTCAGCTGGTCGCGAATGCCGTCCACCGCATCCAGATAGTCCGAATGCGCGCAGACCACCTTCGCGCCGCAATGGTTGATGATGTACTCGAAATCCTCCGGCAGCAGCCGGTAGTTGATCGGCACCAGCACCGCGCCCATCTGCGGCACGGCGTAATAGGCCTCCAGATGCGAATGAGTGTTCGGCGCGATATAGGCGACCCGGTCGCCTTGCCCGACACCCAGCCCCTGCAGCGCCGAAGACCAGCGGTCGCAGCGCTCCAGAAATTCCTTGTAGGTGAAGCGCTTGTCACCATCGACGACGGCTTCCTTGTCGCCATAAAGCCGCCGCGCGCGCCGCGCGAATTCCATCGGTGTCAGTGCGATTTCCATGACGAGTCTCCCTGCACATTTGTTCCTTGATTTGGCCTGATGTTAGCCAGACAGCGGTGCGCCGTCATCTGATTCGATGGCCGGATCTTTAGTAGCAAGTGGGCCAATAGGCGAGTGGCTTGCGCACGCCCTGGGGCGGTGCTTCGATCTTCAAATAGTCCATATGGCGGCGCAGCCAGCTGCGCGTTTCCGCCGGATCGATAACCTCGTCAATCTCCATGATCCCCGCCGCGCCGAAGGGCCCGGTATCCACCGTCCATTCTCCGATGAGACGGGCCCGTTCCGCGTCGGGGTCCACCGCCTTCTTCAACTCGTCGGCATAGACCACGTTGACGCCGACCTGCGGATCCATGAAGCCGATCTCCGCGCCCGGCCAGGCCACCACGGAATTGGCGCCAAGCCGGTTGCTGCCGCCAAGGCTGAAATAGGCGAGCCCGAAGGCCTTACGCATGACGAGGGTGATCCGGGGCACTTGGCAATGGGTGAGCGCCTGCTGGAACATGATCGCCTTGGACAGCACCCGGTCATGCTCGACCTTCTTGCCCACCAGAAATCCGGGCACGTCCTGCAGGAAGATCAGCGGGATGTTGAACGCGTCGCATTGGCAAACGAACGCCGTGTCCTTGTCGCAGGACTCCGGTGTCAGCGCCCCGGCGTAATACATCGGGTTCGACGCGACGAAGCCGACCGTGCGCCCGGCGATACGGCCCAGTGCCGTGATCGTGCTGCGGCCGAAATTCGGTTTCAGTTCGAAGATCTCGCCATCGTCGGTCAGGCTGCGCAGGACACGCCGCATATCGTAGCCGCGGGTCCGGCGCGTCGGCACCAGATCGTACATCGCCTCGTCCGGCCCCAGATCGCCGTCCCACTCCTGCCGTACCGGGACCTCCCACGCGTTTGCCGGCATGTAGCCAAGCCATTGTTTGATCAACTCGATAGCATCGTTCTCGTCTTCTGCGACCCGGTCGATCTGCCCGGTGATGCGGTCGTGCACATCGACCCCGCCGAGTTCCTCGAACCCGACGATCTCGCCGATCGCGACCTCGACCACCCGCGGGCTGGTGACGGCGAGGCACGACCCCTTGGTCTGGACGACGAAGTCCGCCATCGCCGACTTGAAGGAGGAGCCGCCAAAAGAGCGGCCGAGGATCGCCGCCGCCATGGGTATGGCGCGGCCGCGGGCGCTGATCTCGATACTCGGCGTGACCAGCGAGAAGCCCTCGGAATCAAGCGTGTCCGGCAGGCGCGCACCGCCGGTCTCGCCGAAATAGACGAAGGGATGCCCGTTCTCGACCGCCATCTTGTAAATGCGGTCCATGCGCTTGCTGCTGACCTCTGAACTGGAGCCGTGCCGCACGGTGACGTCGTCGCCAACGACACAGACTGGCCGCCCATCGACATGACCGATGCCGCCAATCTTGCCGTCCCCGGGCGTGTCGTCCTTATCTTCCGGCCGCGAGGAGCGCGCGAAGGTGCCGATTTCGGTGAAGCTATCCGGATCGAACAGCGTGTCGATCCGGTCGCGGATGGTCCAGCCGTTGCGCGCCCGGATACGCTCCAGCCGGTGCGGCCCGCCCATCTCCTCGCGGATACGCGCCCGGCGCGCCTGAAATTCCTTACTGATGTCCTGCTGGCTCACCGATATCTCCCTCGAAACCTTTCGTTCGAGACTTTAGGACCCGCCACCCGCTAAATCCACGCAGACCGGCCTCGCCCTGTTCAAGAATACGGGTATGAGGCTTACAATCATGGGTCCAGCACCTCATATGGGGAACCATGCCAAACGAACAGGCGCCAATCAGGGCGCCAAGAGGGAGATCTCAGCATGAGTGACACGACCTACACGCCGCCCAAGGTGTGGACATGGGACGCCCAGGATGGGGGCGCCTTCACCAACATCAACAAGCCGACCGCCGGCGCCCAGTTCGAGCGCGACTTGCCGGTCGGTAAGCACCCGCTGCAGCTCTACTCGCTGGGCACGCCGAACGGCGTCAAGGTCACGATCCTGTTGGAGGAACTGCTGGCCCTGGGCCATAGCGGCGCGGAGTACGATGCCTGGCTGATTAAGATCGGCGACGGCGACCAGTTCGGCAGCGGTTTCGTCTCGGCCAATCCGAACTCGAAGATTCCGGCGCTGATGGATCACAGCACCACCCCACCGACCCGGGTGTTCGAATCGGGCGCAATCCTGCTGTATCTGGCGGAGAAGTTCGGCGAGTTCCTGCCGAAAGACCCGGCGCTAAAGCCTGAATGCCTTTCCTGGCTGTTCTGGCAAATGGGCAGCGCGCCCTATGTCGGCGGCGGTTTCGGGCACTTCTACGCCTACGCGGCGGAAAAACAGATGTACCCGATCGACCGCTTCACCATGGAGACCAAGCGCCAGCTCGACGTGCTGGACCAGCGATTGGCGGACAATCGCTACATTGTCGGTGACGAATACACCATCGCCGACATGGCGATCTTCCCCTGGTATGGCGGGCTGGCGATCTTCAACCAGTACGAGGCGGAGGAGTTCCTCGACGTCCAGTCCTATACGAACCTGCAGCGCTGGGCGAAGGACCTTTACAGCCGCGAGACGGTCAAGCGTGGCCGCATGGTCAACCGCGTGCGCGGCGAGCCGAACGAGCAGCTTCGCGAGCGCCACGACGCCAGCGACTTCGAGAACAAGACGCAAGACAAGGTCGAGGCGGCGGAGTAGCGGCGCCTTACGCGCCCCGCGACGGCAACACGTCGTAGCGGGAGCCGACCAAACCCGACGGGTAGGACCGGGTTTCGACATGTTGGAGGTCGATATCCCGGTCCCGCGCCCCGAATAGCGGAATACCCTTACCCAGCAGAATCGGGATGTGCGTGATCACGAGATCGGCGATCAGACCGTCGCGCAAAAAAGCCTAAACGATCTTGCCGCCGTCCACATAGGCGCGCCGCCACCCTTCCCGCGAAAGCGACTCCATCAGCGCGGTGGGAATCTGGTCCGTCACGCACACCTTCGCGCGCAACGCGTCCGGGATATCGTCCGGACCGAGCGTGTTGCTCATGACGATGACCGGCTTCTCATACGGCCACGCCTCGAAACTCAGCACCGTCTCGAAGGAACCGCGCCCCATGACGAGTCCGTCGACCGAGGCCATGAAGGCATCGTAGCCATGGTCTTCGCCATCCGTCCGTTGCTTCATCAGCCAATCGAGACCGCCATCGGCCCGGGCGATATAGCCGTCCAGACTCATCGCCATGAAGACATGGCCGGTCGTCATGGATCGAGATGCTCCTTCAGGAACCCGCAGAGAAGATCGAACTCGTGCTTCACCGCAGGGCCGGTGTGGCGGATGCGGGTGAAGCCATGGATCATCCGCTCGGCGCAGCGATAGGTCACCGGCGTGCCGGCCGCCTTCAGCCGGTCCGCATAGACCACGCCGTCGTCACAAAGCGGATCGAGTTCCGCCGTATGGATGAAGGCGGGCGGCAGCGCAGCGAAGTCGGCGCCGACCAGCGGCGCGGCGTAGGGGTTGTCCGTCACCTCCGCCCCGTTGAGATAGAGCAGCCAGTATTCGCTGAGCGCTTTCTTTGTAAGACCCGGCGCGTCGGCCGCGGTAACCGCCGTGCCCAGCGCGAGGTTCAGACCCAGCATCGGGTACACCAGTACCTGCGCCGCGATCTGCGGTCCATTCCGGTCGCGAGCGGCCAGGCTGACCGCGGCCGCCAAATTGCCGCCGGCACTGTCGCCGGCGACGGCAATCCGGCCCGGATCGATTCCGTAGTCCAGCGCCTTGCCGGCGACATATTCCAGCGCCGCATAGCAATCATCGAAGGCGGCGGGAAAGGCATGCTCCGGCGTCAGCCGGTAGTCGACGCTGAATACGACCGCCCCGGTCTCCTGCGCATACCCCCAGGCGACCGTATCGCCGCTGTCGAGATCGCCCTTCATGAAACCACCGCCGTGGAAATAGAGGATCGCGCTGCCATTAGCACCGGCAGGCTTGTAGACGCGCAGCGGCACGGCCCCGTCCGGCCGCGGGGCGGCATCCATCGTGACCATCATATCCTCCGGATAGGGCGCCCGCAGCGCCTCGCTCATCCGCGTCCAGTTTGCGCGCTGTTCCGCGACCGTCTTGGCCGGCGGCATGGCGTCGCGTGCCTCGATCAGCGGCCGCATGTCGGGATGGGGGTCAGGCTGGTCGATCATGGGTTGGGGTCCTTTGAAGATGTGCGACGGCCAACTTATGTCGGCAACACCGGTAAAGTCACGGCACCTCGCAAACCACAGCAAGGTGTCGTCCCGGACCTGATCCGGGACCCAGTCGCTCGACAGTGCGCCATGGTCAATCCGTTTGCGGTTTCTGGGCTGGGTCCCGGCTCTGCGACGCAATGCGTCTTGGCCAGGACGACACGAAAACGGGACATACGTCACCGCAATTCGACCAAGCCTGCCCGCTAGCTGTGATACAGTCCTGAGAATGTCCCTTCACCTCCCCCGGATCAATCCTGCTGCCTTCGCCAGGCCCGGTACGGCGGAGTTCGTGACGATCCTTGCGCTCGACTCGCTGTCGCGCGCGACCGTCTCCGCGCTGGTACCGCTGCAGGCCTACGATCTGCTCGGCAGCGCTCAGAAGGTCAGCGTGCTGTACTTCCTGACCGCGGTGACGGGCCTGCTGGCAAGTCTCGCCGTGCCTTGGTTGGTGATCCGGCTCCGCCGGCGCTGGATGCTGCGGGTCGGCGCGTTCAGCCTGATCGTCTCCGTCGCCCTGTTCGCACTGTACGACCTCACCGCGTTCGTGCCGGCCATGGTGTTGCAGATGTTCGGCGCGGCTTCCGTGATGATCTGCACCAACCTTTATGTCATGGAACACATCCCGCGCCGGGAGCTCGGCCGCTTCGAGCCGGTCCGGACTCTGTTCATGGGCGCGGGCTGGATGATCGGTCCGGCCCTCGGCGTCTATCTGCACGGCCAAGGGCCCAATTGGCTGCCCTACGCGGTGAGCGGCAGCTTCGCGCTGATCGTCATCGCCTATTTCACCTGGCTCCGGGTACCGCGGGCATCGGGGTCACTCGCCGACGCGGTGCCGCAGACGAATCCGATCACCTTCGTGCGCCGCTATTTCGCCCAGCCGCGTCTGGCGCTCGCCTGGGTGCTGGCAGTTGGCCGCGCCAGCTGGTGGGGCATGTTCTACGTCTACGCGCCGATCTATGCGGTGGCGAGCGGCCTTGGCGCAGAGACCGGCGGTTACATCGTCTCCGCCGGCGCTTCGGCACTCTATACGGTGATGCTGTGGGGCTGGCTCGGCCGCAAGATCGGTATCCGCTACCTGCTGGTGGGCGGCTATGCGCTGACGGGCTTGATCACGATCGGCATCGGCATCGCCGCCGGCCACCCTTGGATCGCTGCCGCTCTCATCGTCGCCGCGGCGCTCGGCATCTCCATCACCGACGGCGCCGGCAACATGCCCTTCCTGCGCGCCGTCCACCCGCACGAACGTGCCGAGATGACCGCGGTCTAAACTACCTACCGCGACAGCGCGCGGGCGACGATGCCGGCGGTCTACGCGATCCTGCTCCTGGTGTTCCCGCTGTCGGCGGTCTTCTACGCCAGCGGGACGATCATGCTCGGGCTGACCTTATTGGCGCGGCACATTCCGAGACGGTTGGGCCGGGACCGGCGCCGGCATTGACAGCTATCATGCCGTAACGAAAAATTCTCGCATCCGCGCCGGCGCACCCGGCGCTTCAACCGCGTAGCGAGACATCATGAGTGAGAGCACCCGCAAGGTTGCCGTCGTCACAGGCGCGCAGCAGGGGATCGGCCGGGCGGCCGCGTTGGCGCTGGCCGAGACTGGCGTGTCGGTAATCGTCAACTATTTGGACGACCCCGACGCCGCCAAAGAAATCGCCGCCGAGGCCGAAAGTAGGGGCGTCGCCGCGGCCGCGGTGCAGGGCGATATCTCGCAAAGCGACGATGTCGAGGCTCTGCTGGCCGCGGCCGACGCGCTTGGCGGGATCGACATTCTGGTCAACAACGCGGCGATCTTCCCGCGTTCGCCCGTGCTGGAAATGACCATGGAAGAGTGGGACGCGGTTATCGGCGTCAATCTCAGGGGCTCGTTCCTGTGCGCCCAGGCCGCCGCCAAGCGCATGGTCGCGGCTGGCCGCCCCGGCAGCATCGTGAGCCTGGCGTCGCGCGCCGCTTTTTGCAGTTCGCCGCGCGGGGCGCATTACGTCACCAGCAAGGCAGGGGTCGTCGGCATGACGCGCGCGATGGCGCTGGAGCTGGCGCCGCACAATATCCGGGTTAACGCGGTGGCGCCCGGGCTGACAGACACGGCGCAGCCGCGCTACGGCATGACCGAGCAGCAGATCGCCGCGGCGGTCGACGAGTCGCCGATCAGCGGCATCACCAAGCCGGAGGATATCGCACAAACGATCGTGTTCCTGAGCTCCGACGCGGCGTCGCGCATCACCGGCCAGACAGTGCACGTGAATGGCGGCCAATATCTCTACTAACCGAAGGCAAGATGAAGAGCACGAAACGATGGATGGCATGACGACGAACGACACGGCGCCCGCGCTGGACGGCATCAAGGTAGTCGATTTGACACAGTTCGAGGCCGGCCCCTCCTGCACCGAGGCGCTCGCCTGGATGGGTGCGGAGGTGGTGAAGGTCGAGGAGCCGAAACGCGGCGAGCCCGGCCGCTGGAGTTTTACCGACCAACCCGGCGTCGATGCCAACTACTTCATCTACTACAACCTCAATAAAAAGAGCGTCACCTGCAATCTGAAGAACGATGAAGGCAAGGAACTGCTGACCAAGCTGATCGCCGAGGCCGACGTGGTGATCGAGAATATGGCACCCGGCACCTTCGCGCGGCTCGGTTTCGACTATGCGCGGCTGTCGGAAATCAACCCGCGAATCATCTTCGCCCAGGTAAAGGGCTTCTCGCCGGACAGCCCGCAAGCCAACTATCTGTCCTTCGACATGATCGCCCAGGCGACCGGCGGCACGATGGCGGTCAATGGCGAGCCAGACGGACCGCCGATCAAACCGGGCGCGACTATCGGCGATACCGGTACCGGTATGCTATGCGCGATGGGCATTCTGGGCGCGCTGTTCCAGCGGGTCACGACGGGCCGCGGCCAGCATATCCAAATCGCCATGCGCGACGCGATGATCAACTATTGCCGCACGCCAATGAGCAAACAGGTGCCGCTGAACGACGTGCTGCCACGCGCCGGCAATGCCGTGCTCGGCTCCTCGCCGGGCGGCCTCTACCCCTGCAAGCCAGGCGGTCCGGACGACTATTGCTACATCTTCACCTCGCGCGGAAACGAGGAGCACTGGCATCGGTTGATGAAGGTGGTGGGCCGCGAAGATCTGGCCAAGGACCCGCGGCTGCAGGACGGCACCGCGCGCTGGAACCACAAGGAAGAAGTGGACAAGGCGATCACCGACTGGACCATGCAGCACACCAAGGACGAGGTGATGAAGACGATAGCCGAGGCCAAGGTGCCGTGCGGCGCGGTCCACAATACAAAGGAACTGATGCATGACGAGGATCTGCATGCGCGCGGCGTGATGACCAAGGTCAACCATCCGCAACGGGGTGAGGTCATCGTCTCCGGCTGGCCGCTCAACATGTCGGACACCAAGGTGCCGATCGAATCCTCGCCGCTGCATGGAGAGCATAACGAGGATATCTATGGCGGCTGGCTCGGCTATTCGGCGGACGAAGTCAAGGCGATGAAAGAGCGCGACGCAATCTAGCCGCGGATCGCGAAACCTCGACGGGATTGCCATCATTCCTTAACCGGCATAGTGTAAATCGCTTTCGAAGCAGAATCCGGCACCGTTCCTTGCGGTGCCGCTTTCGTTTGGGGGCAAACAGGATGTATGACGGCGCCCCCGCCCCACTGTCGCGCACGCGTACCTTCGCACTGTCATCGGCGCTGCGGCAGCAATCCGTCGATCTCTTCGATCAGTTGAAACGCACCTCGCTAGACGGCGTCGGCGTGTCCTGGGAAACATACGGCGTCAGCGAAACAGCGGCCTGCGCGCTGATCGAAAGCCACGCGCAGGATGCCGGGCTAGAGACCAAATGGGACGCCGCCCGCAATCTCATTGTCCGGCTGCCGGGCAAGAATCCAGCGCTCCCCGCTGTCGCCACGGATTTGCATCTCGACAGCGTGCCGGAGGGAGGCAATTTCGTTGGCGCGGCCGGGGTCGTCGCCGGCCTCGTAACTCTTCTCGATTCCCAGCAGCGCGGCGGCGCGGAACGCGAACTTGTCCACTACGCCCTGCGCGGGGAGGAAAGCGCATGGTTCAGAGGGCCCTGCTATTTCGGGTCGCGCGTGCTGTTCGGCGGGCTGATGGCGGCGGATTTCGCCTCACCGCACCGCAGCGACCGTAAGACGCTGGAGGACAGCATGCGGGAGAGCGTCGCCGACATCGAATCCGGCCAGCCGGGTCTCGACCCGGCGCGCCTCGCCTGCTGGTTCGAACTGCACATCGAACAGGGCCCCGTCCTGATCGCCTGGGAGAAACCGGTCGGGCTCGTCACCGGAATCCGCGGGAACATCCGTCACCGCCAGGTCAACTGCCGCGGTGAAGCCGCCCATTACGGAGCGGTACCCCGCTGGCTGCGTCACGATGCGGTGCTGGCCATGTCCGACCTGCTGGTGCGCATCGACGAGCATTGGCGGGTGTTGCTCGAATGGGGTGAGGATCTGGTGGTTACTGCCGGCGTAGTGGAGACGAATCCGGCCGAACACGCGGTCTCATGCGTTCCGGGCGAGGTGACCTTCTCACTTGAGTACCGCAGCCAGGACCCCAAGGCACTCGATTCCTTCGGCGCCCTGCTGCAATCGGAATGTGAGCAGGTCGGCGAGAAACGCGGCGTTACATTCGATCTCGGCCCGCCTTCGGCGACCGCACCGGCGGAAATGTCGCCCAACATCGTCAAGCTGCTGGAAGACATTTGCGCCGATTGCGGTACCGATTTTGAGATCATGCCATCCGGTGCCGGACATGATTCTTCGGTCTTCGCCAATGCGGGCGTACCATCCGGGATGATCTTCGTGCGCAACGACAAGGGTAGACACAACCCGCACGAAACGATGGATTTCTGCGATTTATTCAGGCGACAGAGATTCTTAACGGCGCGATGCAGACGGCGGCAGGCAGCACGAAGGAGTACCGGTCATGAGCAATGCCCGCACCTGGGCGATGGAAACCGCCCGCATTATCATTGACAATGACTGTCTATACACACGGACGCAGGGCGATCCGTTCTTCTTCTCGTCCGGCTGGGCCAGCCCGGTTTTCATCGACTGCAAGAAACTTATCTCCGCCCCCAATGCGCGCAACGCGCTGGTCCGCATGGCGCTGGAGCGCATTTCAGACACCGTCACCGGCTTCGACGCGGTTGCCGGCTGCGAGCTGACCGGCGTACCCTTCGCAACCTTGCTGGTGGACCGCCTGAACCTGCCTCTGACCGTTGTCTGCAAACAGCGCAAAGGCTTCGGCCGGCTCGCGCAGTTCGAGGGCAGTTTCGAGCCCGGCACCGCCTTCGTCCTGATCGACGATCTAGGGACGGACGGAATGAGCGAAGCGGTGTTCGAGGCGGCCTTGCGCCGCGCCGAGGCGTCTATCGTCGGCACCTTCGTCCTTGTCGATCACGCGGTGTTCCCGACGAAGCGGCAGCTGATCTCCCTGGCGACCCTGGAGGACGTGATCGCCGCGGCGGAAGCGGCCAATTACCTGGGCGACCGCGAACTTTCGGAAACCAATCGCTTCATCGCCGATGCGGCGCAATGGTCGAAACAGCGCGGCGGTATCACGACACTCTGAGCGTCTGTTTTTGCGGCTCATCGCGGGCTAATGTCCGCTCGCGGTGGAAGACATACACGCCCGAACCGACGATGATCACGACGCCGAGCCACGTCGTCGCATCGGGAAAATCGTTGAACAGGATGAATCCATA
>CAJWOT010000034.1 GCA_913044215.1 uncultured Rhodospirillaceae bacterium
GGATATGACGGCGCTTGGAACTCTTGAGGAACTGCCGCTCGACTATCGACAGGCACTGACAGGATTCAATCTCCTCCCGCTCTGGCCAAGCCTGCGAAACTTCCTGCCTTACGGGAAACCGATCCGGAAAACCGCGCCGGTCCTGTGGCGCTACGATGACATTAGACCACTTCTGTTGCGCGCCGGCGAACTGACCCCGATCGAGAAAGCGGAGCGCCGTGTACTCGTTCTCGCCAACCCGGGGCTTGGCCTGGATGCGGTGCGGGCGACGCCGACAATCTATCTGGGCATGCAGTTGATCTTGCCGGGCGAAGCCGCGCCCAACCATCGGCACACGCCGAGCGCGATCCGGTTTGCCGTCGAGGGAGAGGGTGCCTACACGGTCGTCGAAGGTGAGAAGCTGCCTATGGCGCGCGGTGACCTGATCCTGACACCCCCGAAACTATGGCACGAGCACGGCCATGAGGGGAACGGGCCGGTCATCTGGCTTGACGCGCTCGACCTTCCTTTGGTCCATGACATCGAAGCGTCCTACTGCATCGATGGTGAGTCGCAGCCGGTCGTGAACATGCCGGACTCCTCGCAAACAGCCTATCGGCGGGCCGGACTGCTACCCTATACGGCGCTAGACGCCCGCAAACGCGATTTCCCACTGCTCCGCTTTCCATGGGTCGATGTCCGGCAGGCCTTGTTGGGCTACGCGGAAGGATGCGGTCCGCACGAGCCCGTCCGTCTGGCCTATATCAATCCGGAAACCGGACGGGAATGCTTGCCGACCTTGGGCTTCTCGGCGTTGATGCTGCGGCCTGGCGAGGAGGTTGATCTGCTGCGCCGATCCGCTTCAGTCGTCTTCCACGTGGTAGAAGGCGCGGGCGAAGCGCAGATCGATGGTACCGATATTCGTTGGACGGAAGCGGACACTTTTGCTGGACCGACCCATGCGGATATCACGCTGCGAAACAATGACAGTGCGGCCCCTGCGTTTCTGTTCAGCGTTGACGACGCACCGATGCAACGTAGCTTGGGTATCTACGAGACGTTCGATGAACCCGCGATGGCGTGATGTGACGGGACCATGACGGATAACGAAAACAAACCGGTCTTGATTGTTGGCGGCGGGATTGGCGGCATGGCGTCCGCATTGGCGTTGGCCCGTATCGGCATGTCGAGCTGCGTCCTCGAGCAGGCGTCGCAGTTCGGCGAAATCGGCGCCGGCATCCAGTTAGGTCCCAATGTTTTCCGCATGTTCGACCGGCTCGGCGTGCGGGAACGGATCGATGAGAATGCGGTGCAGGTCGAGAAGCTGATCATGAAGGACAGCCTGTCGGCGAAGACGATTACCGAAGTGCCGCTGAAAGGGGCCTTTGCCGAGCGCTTTGGCAATCCCTATGCGGTAAGCCACCGGGCCGACGTGCATGATGCGCTGCTGCAGGCATGTGTGGCGTCGCCGTTGGTTACGCTCTCCCATTCGCAGAAGGTTGCTTCGATAGAGGACACCGGCGAAGCGGTGGTTGCGGAAACCGAGGCGGGTGAAACCTATATCGGTCGTGCCATGATCGGCGCGGACGGGTTATGGTCGCGCGTCAGGTCGCATCTTTTCAGTGATGGTGCGCCGCGCGTCTCCGGCCATGTCGCCTACCGTGCGGTATTGCCCTACGACGAATTTCCAGAGGCGTTGCGCTGGAATGCGGCAACCTTGTGGGCCGGGCCGCGCAACCATCTGGTTCACTACCCGCTGCGGCGCAGCGAATTGTTCAACATCGTGGCGGTTTTTCACGATGACGCCTATGTGGAAGGTTGGAACGAACCTGGTGACCGGGACGCGTTGATGCGCCGTTTCGACGGGGTCGGCCCGCAACCGATGAGCATTCTCGAAAAGGTCAAGAGCTGGCGCATGTGGGTGTTATGCGACCGCGAGCCGACGGATGTCTGGTCGAAGGGGCGGATTACATTGCTTGGCGATGCCGCACATCCAATGCTGCAATATTTCGCGCAAGGCGCCTGCATGGCGGTCGAGGACGCGGTGTGCCTGGCCGACAAAGTCGAAGAGAATGAGAAGGATTTCGCAGCGGCTTTCAAGGCGTACGAAAAGGAACGTTATCTGCGCACCGGCCGCGTACAGCTTATGGCCCGTTTCCTCGGCGATATCTATCATGCGGAAGGGGTCGCGCGTGAACTGCGCAATCAGGCGCTCAGCCAACGCACACCGCAGCAATCGCATGATGGTCTCGCCTGGCTCTATGGTGGACCCTGAAGATTGTCACGGAGCGGTTACACATACGATCGATATTCGCAGCATTGTAGGGAACGACATCGATGACAACGCAGGATAGCCCTTACGTGTTTCGCGCGAGCGAGGCCGAGCTCGTCACCGAGAGCGATACGCTGAAGGTCAAGGAGGCGCACATGGCTGACGGTATGATCGTGCGCTATCAGGAGCGCAGCCCCGGCGGCGACGCGGACGGTGCATGGTGTGAAACCGGCCACAGCGCCTATATCCTGTCGGGACGGCTGCGCTACGAGTTTCCGGATCACGAGGTGGAGATCGGGCCTGGCGACATTGTCCATATCCCGGCAGGCCACACGCACCGGCACCGCCCGCATGTGCTCGGGGACGAGCCGGTGAAATACTTCATCACGGAGTTCGAATAGAGCGCGCGCTCGCCTTGCGTCATCGACGGATTATATCCATAACGCGCGCGATAAATTTTAGGAGAGAGTAAAGGATGTCCGACCAGGCCAACACACGGCGCAGGACGGTTCCGGTGAAGGTCGGCGGTGTCGAGATCGGCGGGAACGCGCCCATCGTCGTTCAATCGATGACCAATACGGATACGGCCGATGTCGAGGGAACGGTGGCACAGGCGGCTGCATTGGCCCGCGCTGGCTCCGAGATCGTACGGATTACAGTCGATCGTCCGGAAGCAGCAAAAGCCGTGCCGCATATCCGCGACGGTTTGGACAAGCTCGGTGTTGCGGCGCCTCTCGTCGGTGATTTTCACTATATCGGCCACAAGCTCCTGACCGACCACCCGGCTTGCGCCGAGGCGCTGGCCAAATATCGCATCAATCCCGGAAATGTCGGTTTTCGCGAGAAAAAGGACACACAGTTCTCGACCATGATCGAGACGGCGCTGGAATATGATCGCCCGGTCCGTATCGGCGTTAATTGGGGCAGCCTCGACCAGGAACTCGCGACGCGGATGATGGATGAGAACGCCAAGCTGCCGCACCCGAAAGACGCTGCGGAGATCACCCAGGAAGCGCTTGTCGTCTCGGCTATTGAAAACGCGAAGCGGGCCGAAGAGCTCGGCATGAGCCGCGACAAGATCATCCTGTCTTGCAAGGTCAGCGACGTGCAGAGCCTGATCTCCGTATATAGAAAACTGGCGGATCGTGGCGACTACGCGCTGCATCTGGGGCTGACCGAGGCCGGTATGGGGTCGAAGGGCATCGTGGCATCGACGGCGGCCCTATCCGTGCTGCTGCAGGAAGGGATCGGCGATACGATCCGCATCTCCCTGACGCCGGAACCCGGCGGCGACCGCACACGCGAGGTGATCGTTGCGCAGGAAATCCTGCAGACCATGGGCTTCCGGTCGTTTGTGCCGCTTGTCACAGCTTGCCCCGGCTGCGGCCGAACCACCAGTACGGTGTTTCAGTCACTGGCGGAACGTATCCAAGGTTATGTTCGGGATAAGATGCCGGAATGGCGCGACCGGTATTTGGGTGTCGAGTCGATGAACCTGGCCGTGATGGGATGCATCGTGAACGGACCGGGCGAAAGCAAGCATGCCGATATCGGCATCAGCCTGCCCGGGACGGGCGAAGAGCCGGCGGCGCCCGTCTTCGTCGACGGCAAAAAGACCGTGACCCTGCGCGGTGCGGATATCGCCGACCAATTCCAGGTAATCGTCGACGATTACGTCGAGAACCGCTACGAAAAGCGCTGATCGCGCTAGTTCTTCGTGGCTGGCTCACTCTCCGAGTGTTGAAGAATGAATGCGGAGATCGCCTGCCAATATTGTCTGGCAAACTGGCTGGATAAGTTGTTGTGCCCTGCGCCTTCAAAGATCCGGAATGTCTTATCGCCCGGTGCGGCCTCGTAGACCTTCCGGCCCATCGCGATGGGGATGACTTGGTCGAAGGTGCCGTGCACGATCAGGAGCGGCGCTTCTAGCCGCGTGATTTTCGATACATTGTCGAAAGCTTTGCCGGCCAGACCGGCCGCGAATCCAAGACCCATCGCGCCGGCCTGGTCCGCGGCGCTCGACAGCGGGGAAATGAGGATGACACCCGCAAGCGCTTTGCCCTGTGCCAATTCGGTCGCCGTCGTCGATCCGAGTGAGCGGCCGAGCAGGAAAATCCGCGACGGTTGATATCCCAATGTCTTCGTGGCGTATGCGTAGGCGGCCTCTGCGTCCCGGTAAAGGCCTGCCTCATCCGGGCTTCCGTCGCTTTTGCCGTAACCTCGATAGCTCAAGGCGAGAACGCTGGTCCCGATATCACGCAAGTGCCGAAGGTCGCGCAACCGGTGATAGACATTGCCGGCATTTCCATGGAAATAAACCGTGGCGGTATCTGCCGCAGAATGGTGCAGATGCAAGGCGTGCAGGCGAACGCCATCCGATGCCTCGAAGAACACATCCTCTGTATCCGCCGGGAACCTGTCCGGAGGCACCTCGTATCTGGTGTCCGGGTGGAAAGCAAAAAAATTGACGACCGGATTGCAGGCTGAAACCACCAAGCCGATGCACAGGAATAGGATTGCCAGGCGAACTAGGGACACCGTTAGATTTTCCGTAGAAACGTCAGCACTGCATCGTTGAATTCCTCCGGCGCCTCGATGTTGCACAGGTGGCCGGCATCGGGAATTTCGACGAAACAAGATTCTGCGATTTGCCCCGCAATCTCACGGCCCAGCTTGGCGCTGTTGAGACGGTCATCGCCGCCATAGACCAGTAGCGTCGGGACGCGGATCGCTTCCAGCGCGGCCGACCGGTCGTAGTAGGTCGAGGACTCGATTGTCTTGACGTAGCTTTCCTTATGCAACGCGGCAATGCTTTCGACGAGTTGGTCGAAATGTGCGTCGGTAGACCGTTTGCCCATCAGGCTGCGCGCGACGGTCGGCGCGATGTCACGCGGTTCTTTGCCTTCTTCGACGAGTGGCTTCTTGCGCAAACGGAGAAACGCCTCCCGCTCCGCCGCGGTTCTTTGCGCGAAGCTCGCGCGCGTACCGGACAGGGTCAGGCTCGATGCCCGGCCCGGATAGCGCGCGACGAAATCGAGGGCGATGCGACCGCCCATGGACAGCCCGACGATATGCGCCGTGGCGACGCCCAGATGATCCTGAAGCCGGACAATATCGTGGGCGAAATCGCCGAAATCGAGGGGACCGTTGTAGTCGTCGGACTGGCCATAGCCGCGTGCGTCCCAAGCAACAGCATGGTAGCCGGTGGCGAAGACCGGCAATTGGTCGCGCCAGTTCGTTCGGTTGCCGCCGATGCCGTGCAGGAACAAAACGACTTCGCCATCGCCCATGTGATCGTAGGCAAGCCTGGGGGCTCCTGGAACATAATCGGTCTGCATCAGGCAACCATGACCGATTTGGCTCGGTGATTGAAGCGCTCATCCGCCTGAGGTAACGTCGCGCGCCCGAATGGACAGCGGGAGGCGGGGCGAGAATCCATGCAGAACAAGAAATGCGATACGCTGGAAGCGGCGCTCGAAAGACTGACCGACGATGCGATTATTTTAGTCGGCGGCTTCGGCATCGCCGGTGTGCCGGAGATCCTGATCGAAGGGGTGTGCGACCGCGGCCTGCGCGGGTTGACCATCGTTGCCAACAATTCGGGGACGCACGAGACCGGCATCGCCCGTCTGCTCGCGGAAGGCTGTGTCGGCAAGATCATCTGCAGTTTTCCCTGGGCCGTCGAATCGTTTGTCTTCAAGGAGATGTATGAGGCCGGGAAGGTCGATCTTGAAGTCGTGCCGCAAGGCACCCTGGCCGAACGGTTGCGCACGGCCGGTGCGGGGCTTGGCGGCTTTCTGACGCCGACGGCTGTCGGGACGGAGCTCGGTGCCGGCAAGCCTGTGCACGAGATCGATGGCAAAGAATATGTCCTGGAGCGCCCACTCCGCGGCGATTTCGCGCTTATCAAGGCGCGCGAGGTGGATGGCCGTGGCAACCTCACCTACCGGATGGCGGCGCGGAATTTCAATCCGGTCATGGCGATGGCGGCGGATTATACGATCGTGGAGGCGGCGACGGAGGTGCCGGTCGGCGCGCTCGATCCGGAAACGATCGTGACGCCGGGAGTCTTTGTCGATTGCTACTATGTCGCCGGCCCCTATACGCCGGGCAAGGAAGGAGGGCCCTACTCATGAGCGAACGTTTAAGCCGCGATCAGATCGCCGCCCGGGTTGCTCTGGAGCTCGAGGATGGCTGGTTGGTCAATCTTGGGATCGGCATGCCGACCCTCACGGTCAACTACATTCCCGAAGGCCGCGACATCCTGTTCCACAGCGAGAACGGGATTATCGGCATGGGGCCGAAGCCCGCCCGGGAGGAAGATATCGACCCCGATTTGATGAGTGCGGGTAAAGGGCCGGTTACCCTGATCCCCGGCGGCGCCTTCATCCATCACGCGGATTCCTTCGCGGTGGCACGCGGCGGCAGGCTCGACGCGGCCGTGTTGGGCGCATTCCAGGTCGCGGTCAATGGCGATTTGGCGAACTGGAAACTGCCGACGGCAAAATCCGGCAGCGTCGGTGGCGCGATGGATATCGCGGCCGGCGCCAAGCGCGTTTTCGCGATGATGACCCATACGGCGAAGGACGGCGAGCCGAAGATCGTCGAGACCTTGAGCTATCCTTTGACCGCTAAGACCTGCGTGACCAAGATTTTCACAGACATGGCGGTCGTCGCGGTCACGCCGGAAGGTTATGTCCTGGAGGAAGTCGCGCCGGGATTTTCAGCCGAGGATGTGCAGGCCGCAACGGGTGCGCCGCTTGCCGTGCCTGACGATCTCAAGACAATCGCCGCATAGTGGCGGCACTTTCAGTGCGTGCGTTCCCCGGCGACCGTAATTCGGTGCATGACCCGCCGGTGGCCGTGATAGTCATTGATGGCGAGGTGCTGGACACAACGATTGTCCCACATCGCCAGTGACCCTTCCTCCCATCGGAAACGGCAGGTGAATTCCGGGCGCGTCATGTGGCCGCGTAGATACTCCAGAATTGGCGCGCTCTCCGCTTCCGTCATGCCGACAATGTTTCGCGTGATACCGGCATAGGAGATATAGACCGCCTTGCGGCCGGTTTCCGCATGCGTTCGGATCAGCGGGTGCTCGGCCTCGACAGGTTTCTCCTCGATGTCGTTGACCTGCATCGCAGCGGCGCGACGCTTGTTCATGTTGTAGGTGTTGTAAGTGAACAGACCGTCCAGCATGTCCTTCATGCCGTCGGACAGGGTTTCGTAGGCGAGGTACGCGTTGGCGAACAGCGTGTCGCCGCCTTGCGGCGGAACCTCCTTCGCATAGAGCATGGTCGCGCGGACCGGCGTTTCCGTGAACATTTGGTCCGTATGCCAGTCGCCGCCAAGCGTGTGGACGTCATCTTTGTCCTTTACGATCTCGAAAACTTCCGGCCGTTCCGGCAGGCCCTTGATATGGGGATGAAAATGGACGTCCCCCCAGCGCGTGGCGAATTCAAGCTGCTGGTCTGGCGTGATTTCTTGATCGCGGAAGAAGATTACACAGTGATCCAACAGAGCCTGGTGAATGCGCCCGAAGGTGACGTCATCCAGCGTTTTCGAAAGATCGATGCCGTGGATTTCGGCACCCAACGCGCCGGCAATCGGTTTCACATCAAAGCTGTTGCTGACCATCGCCTATCCCCGTCTGTCTCGACGGGGAACAGTATGGGTCAATAGGCGCGGTCGATGCAAAAATCGATCAAACCGCGCAACGCCCGTTTGATCTCCGAATCCGGGAACAACCCCAACGCATCGCGGGCAATCGCACCGTAATGGCGCGACCGTTCGATAGTGTCGGTCAAGGCATCGTATTTGTTCATAAGGCCGATGGCCTCTTCCAGATCGCCGTCGCTTTGTTCCATCGTCTCCAGGGTGCGGCGCCAGAACTGGCGTTCCGAATCCGTACCGCGGCGCCAGGCCAAGACGACAGGCAAGGTGATCTTGCCTTCGCGGAAATCGTCGCCGATCGTCTTGCCCAGTTTGGTCTGTTCGGCCGAATAATCGAGTACGTCATCGACCAGCTGGAAGGCGATGCCGAAATTCATGCCGTAGCTTTCGAGCGCTTCCGCTTCCCCTGCAGGCCGTTCAGCGACAACGGCGCCGATCTCCGATGCCGCGGCGAACAGTTTCGCCGTCTTAGCCCGGATCACGTCCATATAGGCTTCTTCACTGGTTTCCGTGTCGTTCGTGGTCATGAGCTGCATGACCTCGCCTTCGGCTATGGTCGCCGAGGCGTCGGACAAAATTTTCAACACGCGCAGCGAGCCGTCCTGCACCATCAACTGAAAGGCGCGCGAGAACAAAAAATCGCCGACCAGGACGGAGGCCTGATTACCCCACACCGCCTTGGCGCTGTCTTGACCGCGCCGTAAGTCGGAATCGTCGACAACGTCGTCATGCAGCAAGGTCGCGGTGTGGATGAACTCGACGCATGCGGCGAGGCTTATATGCCGCTCACCCTGATAACCGCACAGTGCCGAGGAGGCCAATGTCATCATTGGCCGCAGCCGTTTGCCGCCCGCCGCGATGATATGGCCTGCCAGCTGCGGGATCAGCGCGACCGGACTGTCCATTTTATCGACAATGACCTGATTGACCTTAACCAGGTCGTCAGCGACCAGTGCGTTTACCTGGTCAAGCGCATGTTTGACGCCATCCCCGCGCGACCCTTCAAAATCGACTACGACCGACACGTCCCGTTTCCCTCCTGCTGTCCGTATTGACAGGCGCGCTCGGAGCATAGTTCAACACAATTGCCGGTCAAGGGCGGCCCGAAACGACACGGATCAATAGTACGTCATGAGAGAATTGCTGCGGACGAACGACCCGGTAAGGCTATCCTGGCTGACAGCGTTGCTGGCCGATCAGCAGATCGAAGCGTTCGTGCTCGATACGCATACCAGCATCCTGGAAGGTTCAGCCGGCGCCATTCCGCGCCGGCTGTTGGTTAGCGATGAAGATTTCGACGCGGCGAACCAGCTGCTCGCCGAAGCCGGCGAAATCGAGAATGCGGAACCACGGCCGGACAGCCTGCTCGGCGGCAAAGTCGAATTGCGCCAGCCATCCGACGGTTATCGTGCGGCAATCGACCCGGTCCTGCTGGCGGCCGCGACACCTGCTATCTCGGGTACTGTGCTCGATGTCGGGGCTGGTGTCGGAGCGGCCGCGCTTTGTTATGCGACGCGTGTGCCCGGTGCCCGCGTGACCGGTCTCGAACTGCAGCCGGAACTGGCCACGCTGGCGATGGAGAATGCCGCTCGTAATGGCCTTGCGGATCGGGTGACGTTCTTTCAGGGTGACCTGTTGGACCCGCCCGAAGGGGTTGCGGAAGCGTCGTTCGATCACATCATGTCCAATCCGCCCTATTTGCCGCCCGACCGCGGACAAGCGCCGCCCGACCCGTCCAAGGCCGCAGCGATGGTCGAAGGCGAGGCGGACTTGTCGGCGTGGATCGATTTCTGCATCCGCATGGTAAAGCCTAAGGGCTGCGTCACGATGGTGCACCGCGCCGACCGGCTCGATGAACTCATGGCCCTGCTGCACGGCCGGGCCGGCGGTATTGTCGTGGTGCCGCTATGGCCTGGTGGTGACAGGCCGGCAAAACGGGTCATCCTGCGTGCGCGCCGCGACGTCCGCACGCCATTGCGGCTGACGACCGGCCTGACCTTGCACAGCGAACTCGGCGGTTACACGGAGGAAGCCTTGGCGATTTTGCGCGACGGTGATTCCATGGCCGTGTGATCGTGCCTTGGAAAACGCCACGCTGCGGCCTACATAACCGCCATGACAGAGAAAAAGACGACGAAATGGCTGCGCCGGATACCGGTCGCCGGTGAGAAGATTGCGAATCGCGTTGAAGGCGGGCCGTTGGTGAATGTGTTGCGCCTCGACGGTGTGATCGGGCGGGCATCCGGACCACGGCGCGGCGGCATGGCCCTGTCCGATATGGCCGAATCGATAGAGAAAGCCTTCAAGGGGCCGCAGCTGTCCGCGGTAGCCCTGGCGATCAACTCGCCTGGCGGGTCGCCGGTGCAATCAGCGCTGATCGCCACGCGAATACGGGCGCTCGCGGCGGAGAACGAGGTTCCCGTCTATGCGTTCTGTGAGGATGTGGCAGCATCCGGCGGCTACTGGCTGGCGTGCGCTGCGGACGAAATCTACGCCGATCCTGCGTCGATCGTCGGATCCATCGGGGTCGTCTTCGCCGGTTTCGGGTTTCCCGAAATGCTGGCAAAGATCGGGGTCGAGCGCCGCGTCCATACGGCAGGTGAGAAGAAAGCGATACTGGACCCGTTCAAAAGCGAAGATCAGGAAGATGTCGAGATTTTGAAAGAATTGCAGGCCGACATACACGAGCAGTTCAAGGACCATGTGCGCGAAAGGCGCGGCGATAAGCTGCAGGCCGATGAGAGCGTTTTGTTCAGCGGCGAGTTCTGGACCGGAAACCGCGCGCTCGGATTGGGCTTGGTCGACGGGCTCGGCGACCTTCGTTCGGTGATGCGCGAACGGTACGGCGAAAAAGTGAAGCTGAGGGTCGTCGGTCGCCGCCGCGGTTGGCTGGATAAACGGCTCGGCATGCGGAACGATTGGGCCGACGAATTGATCGGTGCCGTGGAGTCGCGGGCGTTGTGGTCGCGATACGGCCTTTAGATGGTCCTTTGACCGGCGAATCCATTCCGCGGTAATAATGCGACATGTTGCAGAAATTCCTCCTTCTCGCCGCAGCCATTGCCATCGTCTGGTATGGCTTCAAGTTCGTGGGGCGCTTAAATCAGCAGCGCCAGGACAAGGTCGCTAAGGATCAAGACAATCCTCGCATGGGGGTCGCCGACACGGTGCAGTGTCCGGTTTGCGACGCCTATGTCGCCGCCGACAGCAAATCAGACTGCGGCAAGGCGGAATGCCCTTATTAAGCACCTGTTAACCGCATGATTGTCTTTGGTTGACCCTGGTTGGGGCCATGGTTAGGTTGCGCCGCATCCGCGCGCTTACATTGGCCGGGTCATGGCCCCAGAAAACGCCCAAAACAACAGCTTTCAAGACCTTATCCTGAAACTGCACGCCTATTGGTCGGCGCGCGGTTGCGTGATTCTGCAACCCTACGACATGGAAGTCGGTGCCGGCACGTTTCACCCGGCGACGACCTTGCGCGCGTTGGGGCCGACACCCTGGAAGGCTGCCTATGTGCAACCGTCCCGGCGGCCGACTGATGGGCGCTATGGCGAGAACCCGAACCGGCTGCAGCATTACTACCAGTATCAGGTGATCCTGAAACCGTCCCCGGCGGACAGCCAAGAGCTGTATCTCGGCAGTCTGCGGGCGCTCGGGATCGATCCGCTGGCGCATGACATCCGATTTGTCGAGGATGATTGGGAAAGCCCGACACTGGGCGCCTGGGGCCTTGGCTGGGAGGTCTGGTGCGACGGGATGGAGGTCAGCCAGTTCACCTATTTTCAACAGGTCGGCGGCATCGATTGCGATCCGGTTTCGGTTGAGCTGACCTATGGCCTGGAACGGCTGGCCATGTATGTGCAAGGCGTCGAGAATGTCTACGACCTAGCCTTCAATGCCGATGGTGTGCGCTATGGCGAGGTCTTTCTGCAGGCCGAACAGGAGTTTTCCGCCTATAACTTCGAGCGGGCGGATGTGGATATGCTACGCCGTCACTTCGAAGATGCGGAGACGGAATGCCAGGCGGTTCTCGATGCGGGATTGGCGTTGCCCGCCTATGACCAATGCCTTAAGGCGAGCCATCTGTTCAATCTGCTGGATGCGCGCGGCGTGATCAGCGTGACCGAGCGGCAGGCCTATATTCTGCGCATCCGCACACTGGCGCGCGGCGCGGCGGAAAAATGGATCGAGAGTCAGCAGGAGCGCGCCGGTGCCTGAGTTGCTTCTCGAAATTCTCTCGGAGGAGATTCCCGCGCGCATGCAAAAGCGCGCGGCGGAAGACCTGAAGCGGCTCGTCACCGAGGGGTTGAAGAAATCGCGCCTCGAATTCGATAGCGCAGACGCCTTCGCGACGCCACGCCGTCTCACGCTTGTGGTCGACGGGCTGCCCCAACAGCAGCCGGATATGCGGGAGGAGCGCAAGGGCCCCAAGGTGGGCGCACCGGACAAGGCAATCGAAGGGTTCCTGCGGAGCGCGGGGCTGGACTCGCTGGACCAGTGCGAGAAACGGGACGCCGGCAAGGGGGAAGTCTGGTTCGCGATCATCGAACGCTCCGGGCAACCGACGGCGGACGTCCTGGGGGAAACCATCGGCGAAGTGTTGGTGAAATTTCCCTGGCCGAAATCGATGCGCTGGGGCGCCGAAACACATCGCTGGGTACGCCCGGTCGAGAGCATCCTGTGTCTGTTCGACGGATCGACGGTGGAAGGCGTTACCTTCAACAATGTGCACGCGAGTGCCTCGACATCCGGCCACCGCTTTTTGTCACCGGATTCGTTCGAGGTAACCGGTTTCGCGGACTATCGCGATAAGCTCGCTGCTGCGCATGTCATGCTGGACGCGGCGGAGCGGCGGGCGGCGATTGCGGTGTCGCTGCAGAAATTGGCGGAAGGCGAGGGGCTGACGGTCAATGATGATCCCGGCTTGCTCGACGAGGTGTCGGGCCTGGTCGAATGGCCGGTCGGACTGCTTGGCACGATCGACGCGGAGTTCATGGGGCTACCGGCGGAGGCGCTGACCTCTTCGATGCGCGCGCATCAGAAGTATTTCGCGCTTTCAAACGCCGACGGCAGTTTGGCGTCCCGGTTCGGTTTCGTCGCCAATATGACCGCGACGGATGGTGGCGCGGCGATCGTTGCCGGAAACGAGCGGGTGCTGCGGGCGCGGCTCGCCGATGCGAAGTTCTTCTGGGACCAGGACTGTCGCATGCCGCTTGCCGACCGGACGCCGGCGCTGGAAGCGGTTACCTTTCATGCCAAACTGGGAACGGTCGCTGAGAAAGTTCAGCGGATCGCGGCATTGGCCGCTGACTTGGCGGAGACTATTCCAGACGCAACGCGTGATGCGGCACGCAGTGCTGCGCTGCTGTGCAAGGCCGACCTTGCCACCGGGATGGTCGGAGAGTTCCCGGACCTGCAAGGTGTCATGGGCCGTTACTACGCGTTGCACGATGGCGAAACTGCTGCCGTCGCCGATGCAATCGCCGATCACTATTCACCGCTGGGCCCGAACGACCGGTGTCCGACGGCGCCGGTGTCGGTTGCCGTCGCGCTTGCCGACAAGATCGACACGCTGATTGGATTTTGGCTGATTGATGAGAAACCGACCGGCTCCAAAGATCCTTATGCGCTGCGCAGGGCAGCGCTTGGTGTAATCCGGGTGATACTCGAGAACGGGTTGCGATTGAACTTGCTGTCGGCGTTTGCGGCTGCCATGCGCCTGTACCAGGAGAAGGGGGTCGTCGCGGACGCCGCGCCGGACGCGATCGCGGCGGACCTTCTTGGCTTCTTCGCCGACAGGCTAAAAGTTCATCTGCGCGAAGCAGGGATCCGGCATGATTTGATTTCGGCGGTTTTCGCGCTGGGCGGCGAAGACGATCTCGTCCGGCTGATGGCGCGGGTCGAGGCGCTCGGTGGGTTCCTTGCGCATGACGACGGCGAGAACCTGTTAATCGCCTTCCGGCGGGCTGCGAACATCGTGCGGATCGAATCAAAGAAGGACAAGACCACCTATGACGGCGACGTCAGCGTGGATTTGTTGGCACAGGACGAGGAAAGAGCGCTCTTCGCGAATTTCGCAACAGCTCGTAGCGGTGCGGAAGATGCGATCCAGGCGGAGCGGTTCGACAGCGCCATGGAGTCGATGGCGAGATTGCGTGAGCCGGTCGATGCGTTTTTCGACAAGGTGACAGTAAATGCGGATGATGCGGATATGCGACAGAATAGGCTTCGCCTGTTGTCGCAGTTCGGCACGACGCTGAACCAGATCGCGGATTTCAGTCTGATCGAGGGCTAGGTGATGACAAAGTGGGTTTACAGCTTTGGCGACGGCGCAGCCGAGGGCGAGGCTGGGATGCGCGAATTGCTGGGCGGCAAGGGCGCAAACCTGGCGGAAATGTGCAATCTGGGTCTGCCGGTACCGCCCGGATTCACGATCACGACGGAAGTTTGCACCCACTATTACGACAACGGCGAAAGCTATCCGGACGATCTCAAGGCCCAGGTCGAAGCGGCGCTTGAGGCTATCGAGCAAGCGGTCGGTGCGACGTTCGGGGACGCGGCCAATCCGCTGCTGGTGTCTGTCCGTTCCGGCGCGCGCGTGTCCATGCCTGGCATGATGGACACCGTCCTTAATCTCGGTTTGAACGACACGACGGTCGAAGGGCTTGCCGCTTCGAGCAACGACCCGCGGTTCGCCTATGACAGTTACCGCCGTTTCATCCAGATGTATGGCGATGTGGTGTTGGGGGTCGACCATTATCATTTCGAGGAATTGCTGGAACTGCACAAGGAAGACCGGGGCGTTACACTCGATACCGAATTGTCGGCGGACGACCTCAAAGCGCTGGTGGCGCAATACAAAGAGGTCGTGCAGACGGAACTTGGCAACCCGTTTCCGCAGGATCCGAAAGAGCAGCTTTGGGGGGCGATCGGCGCGGTGTTCGGCAGCTGGCGCATCCCGCGGGCGATAACCTATCGAAAACTGCACGATATCCCCGAAGAATGGGGCACGGCGGTTAATGTACAGTCCATGGTGTTCGGCAATATGGGCGACGATTGCGCGACTGGCGTTGCCTTCACGCGCGATCCGTCGAACGGCGAGAACGCATTTTATGGTGAATACCTCATCAATGCTCAGGGCGAAGATGTGGTTGCCGGAATCCGGACGCCGCAGCGATTGACCGTACGCGGCAAAGAAGCAACCGGCTCGAAACAACCGGCCATGGAAGAGACGATGCCGGCGCTGTTCGCCGAGCTTGTGAAAGTGCGCGGACAGCTCGAAGCGCACTATCGCGACATGCAGGACATTGAGTTCACCGTGCAACGCGGCAAACTTTGGATGCTGCAGACCAGAGATGGGAAACGCACGACGGCGGCGGCGCTGAAGATTGCTGTCGATATGGCGGAAGAGGGACTTATCGACAAGCGCACTGCGGTATCCCGGGTCGATCCGGCGGCGCTCGACCAATTGCTGCATCCGACGCTGGATCCGGATGCCAATCGCAACATCATCTCCCGCGGTCTGCCGGCTTCTCCGGGGGCGGCCTGCGGCAAGGTCGTCTTTTCGGCGGAGGAAGCGGAAAAGCTCGCAGGCCAGGGTGAGTCCGTCATTCTCGTGCGCGTCGAGACCAGCCCGGAAGATATTCACGGCATGCACGCAGCGCGCGGCATTCTGACCGCGCGTGGCGGCATGACCAGCCATGCGGCGGTTGTCGCCCGCGGCATGGGCCGGCCCTGCGTTGCCGGTGCCGGCGAGCTCCGCATCGATTATCAGGCCGATGCGATGTATGTGCGCGGCGATACGATTGAGGCGGGTGAAGTCATCACGATCGATGGCGCGGCTGGCGAAATAATCTTGGGTGAGGTGCCGACCATCGAGCCGGAACTGTCCGGTGATTTCGCCACCGTGATGGGCTGGGCCGACGAGATCCGGCAACTCAATGTGCGCACGAACGCTGAGACGCCCGAGGAAGCAAAAACAGCGATCCGCTTCGGGGCGGAGGGAATCGGCCTGTCGCGGACCGAGCATATGTTTTTCGATGCCGACCGTATCGTCGCCATGCGTGAAATGATCGTTGCCGAAGACGAATCCGGCCGGCGCGCCGCTCTGGACAAAATTTTACCGATGCAGCGCGAGGACTTCATCGAGCTGTTCCGCATCATGAAGGGGCTGCCTGTGACGATCCGGCTGCTCGATCCGCCCCTGCACGAATTCCTGCCGAAGGGCGATGCGGAGATCGCCGATGTTGCCGAGGCCGCCGGCGTGCCGGTGGAGAAGGTCCGGCAACGAGCGCTGCGGCTGGAGGAATCGAATCCGATGCTGGGGCACCGCGGGTGCCGGCTGGCGATCACCTACCCGGAAATCTGTGAAATGCAGGCGCGCGCGATTTTTGAGGCCGCCGTGACCGTGTCGAAGGAAATCGGCGAGACGGTCGAGCCCGAAGTGATGGTGCCGTTGATCGTGACACGTCGGGAACTCGATATTTTGAAAGCGATCATCGACCGGGTCGCTGAAGAGGTCGCTCGCGAACAGGGGCAGGCACCGCAATACATGGTCGGCACCATGATCGAACTGCCGCGCGCCGCACTGCGCGCCGGTGAAATCGCCGAAACGGCGGAGTTCTTCAGCTTCGGCACCAACGATTTGACGCAGACGGCATTCGGGATCAGCCGCGACGATGCGGCGTCCTTCCTGCCGGATTTCGAGTCGGCCGGCATCCTGCCTTGTGATCCTTTCGTCTCCATCGACGAGGACGGCGTTGGCGAACTGGTCAGCATCGCGGTCGATCGCGGCAAGGCAGTGCGCAGCGACCTCAAGATGGGTATTTGCGGTGAGCATGGCGGCGACCCGGCCTCCGTGCATTTCTGCCATCGGGTTGGATTGGACTATGTGTCCTGTTCGCCTTATCGCGTCCCAATCGCGCGATTGGCAGCGGCGCAAGCGGCGATCGCCGAAGACGATTGAAGTTTAGAAACAGTCGATAGCGCGTCCCGGCGCGCAATCTTAGGCGACCGAAGTTGCACCTTCGATGCCGATGCGGTCGAGGGGCTCGGACATCGGGTGTTCTCGGTGCAGAAAACTAGATGGTCGACAGCACGTCGAACACATCGCCTTCCGGTTGGCGCCGTTGAACGTGCTGGCGATGCCACAAGGCGTAGAACAGCAGAACCCAGCCCGCCAGACGCGCGCGTTTCTTTGTGGATTTGAAAAGGGCGATCACCCTGTCCGAATGGCATGCTTCGGCAATTGCCGGGTTCGCGGCGACCAGCGGCCCAAGCTCTGCGCCCCGCTCGAAAATCCATTCACCAACCGGCACAGTGAAGCCGCGCTTGCGTTCAAACGCGCCGGCAGCAGGCAGGACCCGGTCAAGCCAGCGCCGCAGGATCCATTTGCCGCGCTGCTTGTGAATCTTGAGGCTGTCAGGGAGGCGGAACACCGCTTTGGCGACTTGGGTGTCGAGGAAGGGTGTCCGCCCTTCCATGCCATGCGCCATAAGGCAACGATCCAGCTTCGTCAGCAGATCGTTAGGCAGCCAGTCGGTGATGTCGACCGCCTGGGCGATTTGCAGCCGCGAACGTTGCGGTTCCGTCGCGGTCACTTCCGACGCGGCGATCGCGTCGCGCCAACTTGCGCTGTCTTCGCGCAGAATGCCGAGTCCTTCGACGATACCGCGGGCGCGCATCATGCGACCGCCTTGCCACCACGGCCGCAGCGCGCTGCGGTAACGGCCATAACCGCCAAGTAATTCGTCGCCGCCTTCGCCGGAGATCACGACCTTCAAGTCGCGTGCCGCCTCTCGGGCCAGTTTCCAGGTAGGCAATATGGCGTAGTCGGCGGCGGGATCGTCCATCGCGCCGGCAATCTCCGGCAGCAGGGACCAGAAATCAGCATCCGTGAAATCGACGGCATGGAACTCGGCGCCGACGGTCTTGGCCAACTCGCGGGCATGATCGCGTTCGTCCGCGACCGCTGTTCCCGAAAAACCGGCTGTATAGGCTTTTACCGGACGCTCATTCAGCCGTGACATAAGGGCCAGCATCGTTGAGGAATCGATGCCACCGGATAAAAACAAGCCGTAGGGAACATCGGAGCGCTGGTGAAGAAGGACACTGTCCTCCAATGCCGCGTCGAGCCGCCTTAGCCCTTCGTCCATCCCGCATTCTTCAGGGCCTCCGGCGGGCAGGGCGGTCCGGCGGCGGCGCTCGACGATTCGGCCGCCTCGGACAATCAGCGTCTCGCCGGGAAGGACTCGGTTAATGCCCTTGAAGATCGTGCCGCGGCCGCAGGTGAACTGAAGCTGCAAAAGTTCGTTCCGGCGCTCCGGAGCCAGTTCGGGCGCCGCGACGCCGGCGGCGAGCAATGCCTGCGGTTCCGAGGCGAACGCAAAATGGTCTTCCGTTTCGACATAGTAAAGCGGTTTGATGCCGAACGGGTCGCGCGCAAGGATGAGCTGCGCCTCGGCCGGATCATGGATCGCGATGGCGTACATCCCGCGCAGGGAATCCGTGAAGGAAAGGCCATCGCGGCGGTAAAGGTGAAGCGGCGGTTCGCAATCCGATTGCGTGCTTTGCGGAATATCGCCGAGCGTCGCCCGCAGTTCGAGGTAGTTGTAAATCTCCGCATTGGCGATAAGAGCGCCTCCGCCGGCTTCGTAAATCGGTTGGTCGCCGGTCTTGAGGTCGATGACGGCCAAGCGCGTCTGAACCATGGCGACGGCGCCGGCCAGGTATTTCCCTTCGCCATCGGGGCCACGATGGCCAAGCGCGCGGGCAAAGGTTTCCAGGATCGATGCGTCCGGGCTTTTCCCGTCGCGAACCATTATGCCGGCAATGCCGCACATCAGGCCGTAATACTCTCGAAGAACGCCATGTAGCTGGATACCACTGCAGCTTCGGTGAAGTCGGCCTCATAGGCGACTCGCCCCTGGCTGACAAGTTTTTCCGCCAAATCGGCGTCGGCGAGGATGCGGGCAATCGCGGCGCTAAGGCGCGGCGCATCGTCGATCGGGACCAGTAGACCGGTTTCGCCATCCTCGACCAATGCCGCAGGGCCTTGCGACTGTGCAGCCACGAGCGGTTTGCGCTGCGCCCAGGATTCGATGACGACATTGCCCAGCGGCTCGTGCCGAGACGGGCAGACGAAGAGATCGCAGGCGGCGAACAACGCGGGGACGTCCGTACGCCAGCCAAGAAACCGGACCCGATCCGTGATGCCAAGTCGGGAGGCTTGCGCTTCCAAGGTCTGTCGCAGCGGACCTTCGCCGGCCAGCCATAAATAGGCTTCCGGCAATTGGACGAGGGCTTCCAGCAAGACGTCGTATGCTTTGTTCGTGTGAAGCCGACCCAGCGCCAACAACAATGGCACGCCCTCCGGCGTGTTCAGTGACTCCCTTGGAACCGCGGCGGCGGAGGTCTCGTCGACAAAGTTTGGCAGATACCAGGTCCGGCTGCGCGGCCACCCTTCCTCCACCAGATAGTCGCAAATATCCTTCGTGTTGCCGACGAGGTGATCGCAGCGTTGATAATTTTCCAGCTTGTAGTACCCGCCGAGGCGGGCAGCGAAGACATGGTCGCCCACCGGGCAAAATTGCGTAGCCCGGTTCATCCAGCTCAGCAGGATATCCGGCGCGAACCGAGCAATAGCACGGTTTAGACGGTGCCCGGTTACGCAATCCAAAGGTCCACCGAACCGGAACTGCATCGGCTCAATGCCGTGCGATCTCAATTCCGCTGAACGATCGGCGTCACGTCTGATGACCACTTCCTGGGTGATACTCGTCCGCGCGAGGGCCGGCGCTAACCGCGTGAAGAAGGTTTCCGCACCACCCTTAGGGGCCCCGGCCATGACTTGCATCACACGCATCAGGCCGGCCTTTGCCCGGGATCGTCTGCAGATGCTTGTACCCGCTCCCAAAGCGCTAGTGCAGCCGCTTCCGCCTTGTCGACGGACAGGCTGTCCATGACCGTGCCGGTCGTCCGGTGGTCGTATCCCGGCGTGCCGATAATCTCGTCATAGCTCAAATCGGTGCGGACGCAGGCCGTCAGCTCCCCCCATGGCGCATAGTGCGAAGTGCGGCTGGGTCCAAACAGGCCGAGCGTTGGGAGGCCAACCGCTGCCGACATATGCATCAATCCGGAATCGTTGCCGATAAAAAAAGAACAACGCCGTAGCACCGCTGCGGCTACGGGAAGCGCTGTTTTGCCGACAAGGTTTAGCAGCCGGTCAGGCGGAATGGAATCAAGCAGGGGCTGAACCTGCGCTAATTCCGGTGCGGCAGCGAGGACGGCGATCCGGCTTTGCGGTAATACGCCGCCGGCACCTGTCAGTCTTTTCACGAGTTCCACGAAGCGCTCCGGTCGCCACTGTTTGCCGGGCCAGTTTGCTGCGGCGGCGATCGCCAGCACTGGCGGGCCGTCCGGAACCAGTTGAGCCGCTTCAGATTCGTCTTGCGGGTGTGTCCAGCAAGTCGGGGCTGGGGGACATTGTTGCAAGCCGAGTGTATGCGCCAGATGAGGTACGCGGTGAATTTCCAGATTTGTTGGGGGCGGCAAACGTCGTTCCTGCGCTAACAGCAACCAGGACAGCGCGGATCGGCGGAGGTCGACCACCAAATCCCAACGCCGTGGCGCGCACCGCCACCACAATTCCAGCCAGTGCAGTGAGAGTCTTTGTTTCCGCAAGATGATTATGCGGTCCAGGTTAGGCATTGCCTCGAATAGAGGCGCAGCGGCTGGTCCCGTCGCGACCGTAATTTGCGCTTCAGGATGGCGTTCAATCAAATGGGACAAAAGTCCGGTTGAAAGTATCGCGTCGCCGATACGGGTCGCGGTAACGAAGAGAATGCGCATTACGATGCAGAATATAGGATAGCGGTGCTGCTGGTTACCCGAATTCTTTCGTCCTGCTTCGACGGTCTTGTCATTTGCGCCTGGAAGGCAATATTCATGGTCGCGGAGAAGAGGATGGTATGACGGGACTACATTTCGAGCGGCTCGAAAGCCGCGGTGTTGTGACGGTTGGCGGCGAAGACCGCAACACGTTTCTGCAGGGATTGATTTCCAACGATATCGATCGTGTCTCGGCCGACCGGGCTATCTGGGCTGCCCTGCTGACCCCGCAGGGCAAGTATCTGCATGATTTCTTTGTCGCGGCCATCGGGGAGACAATTCATCTAGATTGTGAAGGCGCACGCCTCATGGATCTGGGTAAACGGCTGCATCGGTTCAAGTTGCGGGCGCAAGTCGAGCTCGGTATCGGCGAAGGCTGGACAGTCTACGCATTATTCGGCGACGGGGCGCTGGATGCGCTCGATTTGCCTGCAGAGGCGGGGGCTGCCCGCAGCCTCGGTGATGGTATCGTCTATACCGACCCACGGCTGCCAGAGGTAGGCGCGCGGGCGTTACTGCGGGAATCAGATGCCAGTAATATTATGGAATCACTTGGTTTTTCTGCTGCGAAATCGAACAGCTATGAGTCGTTGCGGCTCGAACTTGGTTTAAGCGATGGCAGTCGCGATCTCATCGTTGAGAAATCCACGTTGCTGGAAAGCAACTTTGACGAATTGCACGGCGTCGATTGGGCCAAGGGCTGTTATATGGGCCAGGAGCTAACGGCACGGACGAAGTACCGTGCCCTGGTCCGCAAGCGGCTGATGCCCGTGCGGATCGACGGGCCGACCCCGGAACTGGGAACTCCCTTAATGGCGGGAGATAAGGAGATCGGCGAGATGCGTTCCGGTCTGGACACACGGGGACTGGCGCTGATCCGGTTGGAGCGCCTCGAAGAAGCGGATACCGATGCCCTGATCGCCGGCGACGCGCAGGTGTTTCCGGAAAAACCAATCTGGGCGCGTTACTAACGACCAGGATTTGCCGCACCGCTGCACGGGACGGCGTACCGTGCAAACAAAGCGTGTGGCGGTCGGGACGTTAGCAATCCGTTGACCATTAACAATTCCATAAGGAAATTCACCCATTAATATTAAAATTCCGCGGTTTATTGACGAATTTTGATCTCAAATTTCGTTAAAACCGGCAGGGAAAAGGGATTTGCGCTATATTCGTATGGCGTGAACTGAGGTGGGTGTTTTGCAACCGGCGTTGAGGCGTTATCTCGATGCTGGTTTGCGGTTGATTGCGCAATGCAATGGTGAGTGGTAACCGATCCATAGTCTTAGAGATCTATGGCCTGAAGGGGGGCGTTGGAGTATCCATTCCAACTATTCCATCCATCAGCGAGAAGATTGTCTTGAGGACGCCAAGGAGCTTGACGCCAAAGGAAAGTTCGAAGCCGTCTGTGTGGTGCGCGAAACCTTCAACGAGAAGGACAATTCAGCCCGCCAGGCAGTTATCTATCACAGCCCGAAACTGACCTCACCGCCGCCGGTCGCAATCGTCACGGAAGGGCCTTCCGCGGCGCCGCAAGCCGCTGCTGCCCCGCAGAAAAGCGCAGCAGGCGGCGATAGGGCTTGGCGCAAGGAAGACAAGAAGACCGCGCCCAAAGCGGCCGCTTCGAAAGCCAAGGCCAAGAAGAAAAAAACGAAAAAGAAACCGTCTAATTCAGCGCCGCCGGTACGTCCTGATGGCCCGACACTGGCGGATGTGTTGCCCCGGCTCCTCGGTGTCGCCATCGTCAGCCTCACCGGTGCGTTGGCCCTTGCCTATATCGCTTATGCGCTGGTCCAGGCGTTGCCATCCGTCGATATCGTGCTGGGGAAGACGATGTCGCAATCGATAATTATATCAGTCTTCCTCGCGGGCTTCATTTTCATCTTCATTCCGCTGCTGAAGCGCTACGTGCCGACAATCCAATCGTCCCGAAAGGGAGCGGTACAACTAGCGACAGCGCATCCCGAGCCGGCGCCCGAGCTTCCCGCGGAGCGTTCAGCCGCGGCCACTGCTGTGCCGCGGGCAGCAGTACCTGAAGCGACAGCGCCTGACCTCTCACCGCAACAGGTGGAAGGCGCGGCATCGAGCGAACCGGACGACTCCGAGCTTCCGGATCAGGAACAGACCCTTTCCCGTTCTTCGGCGGATGAGCCGGAGGGTAAAAGCGACGAACAGTGTGCCGAAGAAGACCCGGCGAATGAAGGGGCGAAGCTGAAGAAGAAGCCCGATGTCAGCGCAGAAATTCTCAAGTTTATTGGTGATTCGCTCGAACCGTTAGCGAAGGCCGGGCATGAGCTGAACGCTTTCATCCGGTTTGGCCTTACCCAGTATTTCGCCGGCGCAGGGCAGTACATGGCGACACGGTACAAGGTGTCCGATCAGGAAATAAC
>CAJWOT010000035.1 GCA_913044215.1 uncultured Rhodospirillaceae bacterium
GGACCGGATTCTAGCCAGCGGCCTCATCGACAGGCGCGAGCGCACCTTGCTTTATGAAGACGACGCCTGCGACGCGCCCCTCTTGTGCCCGAACTGTTCGAGCGCGCTATTAAAGGCGCCAATCGAATTCGAAACAGCGCTCGGCGCGATTGAGCGCCTTATCCTGGCAAAGCAAATTACCTGCGGGTCACCCTAATCCGCGGGGAAAATAGGTCACGAGAACCGCGGCGACGATAATTCCGGCCAATGCCGTCGCGGCCAGCCATTCCCGGCCCGTCCCTTTGTCCCGCGCAATCATTGTTCTCTCCCCCCTTGATCCGCATCAATGGCGGTTTCCCGGTCCGATGCTTATCTGTACCGTATGGCAGCATGCCAAGGACCGTAGAGGGAAGCAAAAAATGAACGAAGACCGGATTCTGACCTATATCGACGATAACGGTGTCGCGACGATAACCCTCAACCGTCCGAAAGCGATGAACGCCTTCGAAGACGGCATGCGCGAAACCCTGCTTGAGCGGCTCGACGCCTATTCGGCCGATTCCGGTATCCGCTGCGTCGTGATCACGGGTGCGGGCAAGGCCTTCTGCGCGGGCGGCGACATCGTCAGCATGGCGGCATTGCAGGACCGCAACGACACCGCCGTGGTCGAAGAACGGATGACGCTTGCGACGCGCATCATCCAAACGATCAAAGGGATGCGCCAACCGGTCATCGCCGCCGTCAACGGCGCGGCGGCGGGCGGCGGCATGAACCTGGCCCTGGCCTGCGACATGCGGCTCGCCAGCGATCGCGCGATCTTCGCCGAAAGCTTCGTCAAGATCGGCCTTGTTCCCGACTGGGGCGGCTTCTCACTGCTGCCGCAATTGGTCGGGACAGCCAAGGCTATGGAACTCATGATGATGGGTGATCGCATCGATGCCGACACCGCCTTGCGCCTTGGCCTGCTGAACCATGTCTATCCGCATGACGAGTTCGCAGGCGCGGTCGGCGCGTTCGCGCAGCGTTTGGCATCCGGGCCGCCGGAGACACTGGCGCGCATCAAGGAAGGCGTTTATCTGGGCGCCCGCGACTCTCTCGCCGACGGGCTCGCTTATGAGTACCGGACACAGCGGCAAATTTTCCTGTCGGACAACGCCCGGGAAGGAATGCGCGCGTTTGTCGAGAAACGGGCGCCCCAGTTCGAAACCGACGGGGACTGACGAGCGGCGAGACACCGTGGCCGGCCTGCCTCACATTCGAAAGATCGAGAGCACGGATCTGCCGGCGGTAACCCAACTGCTCGAGCAGTTGGGTTACACGATTTCAGCGCAAGAGCTTGCCAAACGATATGAACCGGTTGCCGAAGACCGGACTCACGCCGTCTGGGTTGCGGTTTAAGATGACCAAATTGTCGGATTTCTGCACGCTTTCGGCCGGCCAGCGCTGGAGAAACCGCCCGAGGTCGTGATCCAGGCGATGGTCGTTGACCATACGATGCGAATGGGCGGTATCGGGGCACGGCTTGAGGAGCAGTCCGAACGATAGGCGAAAACGCAGGGCTATACGTCCATTGCCTTGTCGTCCGACGTGGACCGGGCCGACGCGCACGCCTTCTCCGAGCGGCTCGGTTTCAAAACGGTCGCGACATCCAGGCTTTTTCGCAAAATCCTATAGCGCCAACCACCTGCGCGCCGTGTGGAATTTGCGCGGGTCGAAGCATTGGCTAAACTTCCGCGCCGATCAGCAGCGGAATAGGAACAGATGGCAATCGACGTACAATCAGGACCGGGCGGATTTGCAGGCGAAGTGCGCGGCGCAGACCTGGAACGCGCCGGAGATTTTTCGGCAATCCACCGCGCCTTCCTTGACCACGGGGTCATCGTCATGAGGGATTGCAGCCTGACGCCAGAGGCGCAGATTGCGTTCTCGCGGCGCTTCGGCCCCCTGATGGGCCGGCGGCCTTCCACCCCGGACAAGGTCCTGATGCCGGGCCTGCCGGAAATCGTGATCCTGTCCAACCGCAAGGTGAATGGCGAGACGGTCGGAATTACCGACGCGGGCCGCTACTGGCACTCCGACTTGTGCTTCGAGGAAAAGCCGAACATGGCGACGATCCTCCATGCCGTCGAGGTGCCGCCGGAAGGCGGCGATACGCTGTTCGCCGACCTGCAGCAGGCCTACGAAACGCTACCGGATACGCTGAAATCCCGTATCGACGGCAAGCGTGCCGCACATACATTTCGCAAACACTATCTCGAAGTGATGGCCGCCGGGAGCCCGCGCCCCCCGCTGACACAGGAGCAGTTCGAGGCACTGGCTTTGAACTACCATCCGATCGCCCGCACCCATCCGGAAACCGGTCGGAAAACCCTGTTCGTCAATCCAGGACATACGACGGAAATCGAGGGCATGGACGAAGCGGAAAGCCAGGATGTTTTAGACGCGCTCTTCGAACACTGTCTGCAGCCAGAGTTCATCTACCGGCACCAATGGAAGGCCGGGGATACGGTCATCTGGGACAACCGGCGCGTGATGCACAATGCCGAGCCGTACGACATGGATCGCTACACAAGGCATATGCACCGCAGCTGCATCCACGGCGACAAACCCTACTAACGCTCAGTTTTGCCGGCTTTCGACGTTGGTCTTGATATTGGCCAGGCTGACCGCGGCCTCTTCGTCGATGCGACGGATCATATCCTCGGTCGGCGGCTTCGGCCGCGCCGGATTGATGACTGTCCGGGTGAACTTTATCCCGTCTTCGACGCCGTGAATGTCGTAGCGCACGACGATCTTGCCGATGAAGTCGGTGTCGGTCTCCGCGATCCAGCTCAGCGGATGAAG
Organism: uncultured Rhodospirillaceae bacterium; assembly: GCA_913044215.1. Taxonomy (GTDB): domain Bacteria; phylum Pseudomonadota; class Alphaproteobacteria; order UBA8366. Next base: position 2,824 of record CAJWOT010000035.1, read on the forward strand.
CCGCTCGGTCACGACCCAGTCGAGTTGGGCCTCGCCCGTACGGGTATGCCAGCGCTCTTGGAACGTATCGCCCTTCTGCAGCGGCTTATCCGGGCTGTCGATATGATGCGACGCCGCGATCCATTCCGGCCAGGAGTTCGGGTTGGATACGTAGTCGAGGATGTCTTGGGCGCGCGCCTCGATGACGATGTCGTGGGCGCGCTCGAACCGAACGGTTTCACTCATGACGCTGCCGCTCAAGCGACCTTGGCGAAGCGCTCATTGGCCTCGCGGAACATCCGCCGGGCCCCTTCGACGTCGAACGGACGCTCTTCGAGGGTTTCGGGATTCCACTCGCTGCGGCCCGGTGCGAAGAAATCGCCCCCATAAACGTGCAGCGCCGCGGTGATCTTTTCGATCGGGTTGGTCACGGAATGAACGATATCCTTGCCAAGCGGTGCGGCATCTTTTGTCGACAGCGCTTCGGCTCCGGCCGCTTCCAGCGAATTTTCGGTCTTGCGCCAGAAAATGTTGTCTTCCCGGCCGCCATAGATGCCGATCACCGCCCACATATTGTGGTTATGCGGCATCAGGGTCATGAGCGGCGCCCAGGCGAAGTTCAGGATCGTGAGGTCGTCCGAATGGAAGAGCGGCGAGAACCCGGCCTCGGTCGGCTCCCCCAACGCCTTGACGATCGCGGCGGGATCCGAGACCGCCTCGGCCACGACTTCGCGCACGGCCTTGTGGCTGTCGTCGTCGGCGTAGGCGCGTTTGCAGTCTTCGATGAATTGGTCGGTATCGAACATAGGCCGGTCTCCCTTAAATAAGACCGGCACACTACCGCAATCCGTGGGTTTCTCTCAATGTACCGCAGCGCGGACGATTGTCGCAGGCCTTTTAGCCGTTTAAGGCTACTGCCTGTATTTCTTCGGCGGTTGCGGATTGTTGTCCGGATTGGTGTCGTGTTTCGACAATTTATCCAGCAGCTTGCTGTCCAGTAGCGGCTTCAGATCCGCTTCCAGCGGATGCGCCTTCTCGCCGTCATAGACCTCGTCGCCATCGACATAGAGCGTGAACGCCTTCAGGTATTTCGCCTTCTTGACGGGATTGTCGATCGTATCCTTGGTCCATTGATAAAGCGGGTACTTGTCGATGCCTTCTTTCTCCGCTTGTTCGCAATAGCCGGCGAAGGCGTCGTACTGGCAACTCAAAGTGGCGTTGTGCTTCACCAGAATTTCCCCCAAAGGCGCCAGTGAAGGATCGTTCTGGTCACGCCGTGCGGTCTCGGACCGCGTTTCGTCCAAATTTATTCGGACTTGAAACTGCCACTCTTCGCTCATCTTCGCTCTCCATGTCGCCCCATAACGTTATATGGGCACCCGCCTCTCATTCGCAAAGGCCCTCTCTGGACAACTACGTCGCAGAGATTGAGAATTCGTTTAATCTTAGGCCGCTGGCAGGCGGTCTTGCCATCACAATTGAGTGGACACAATCTGACTCATGGCGTTCGAATTCATCGATTTGGAAATCAAACAGGCGGTCGGCTGGTTTCGCTTCAACCGCCCGCCCGTCAATGCGGTCAACCGGGAGATGCTAGGCGAGATGATCGCCGGAATCGAAGACCTGGACGCGAACCCCGACGCCAAAGTCATCGTGATCGCCAGTGCGCTGGACCGCTATTTCAACGCCGGCGCCGATATCGAAGCCTTCAAGGCGGCCGGCAGCGCCGGGATGCGGGGCTGGCTGGACCAGACCTATGCATTGGCAAGTACGGTGCGCGCGGCGTCGAAGCCCGTTCTCGTGGCGATCAACGGTGTCGCGGTCGGCGGTGGGCTGGAGATGTCGCTGCACGCGGATTTACGGTTCGCGGCCGACGACGCGCGTCTCGGCCAGCCCGAGATCAACATCGCCTTGATCCCGCCGGTCGCCGGAACACAGGGGTTGGTGCGCCTCGTCGGCCGCAGCAACGCGTTTCGGATACTGTATGGCGGCGAGTTGGTAGGCGCTGCCGAAGCCCTGGACATGGGCCTTGTGGATTTCGTGTCACCGGCCACGCAACTCGAAGACGATGTCCAGACCTATGCCGAAACTTTGGCGAAGAAACCGGCCAACGCTCTCGCCGCTATACGCCGATGTCTTATCGATGGCGGCGGCGAAACCTTCGAGGCCGGAATGGCTGTGGAACGCGAGCAAGCCGAAGCGTTGGCGGACCATCCCAATTTCGAAGAAGGCATCGCGGCATTCCTTGAAAAGCGGAAACCAATCTGGACTTAGTTGAAGCGGATACTTGGCATTGGTGGTGGAAACTAGTTACCGTCCAAGAATGGGTGTGCGATCAGGTTAAAACGTAAATGCGGGAGGTATCGGCGTGAGCTTTGCAGAAACGTGCCGTGAATTGATCAAGACAGGCGAAGGATCGATATCGCATATGTATCTGGACACGCGAGGTTTTGTCACCGTCGGGGTCGAAAACATGATGCGAACGGCAGCCGAAGCGCAAGCCCTAACCTTCGTCCGTCGCGAGGACGGCAATGCCGCCACCGACGAAGAAATCGCTGCCGACTTCGATGCCATCAAGAACCGGCCCTACGGGCAAAGCTACACCGCCCGCTCCTTCAAGGAATTCACGAAGCTGGATATGCCGGACGCGGAGATAGACGCCCTGCTCGACCGGCGGATCGCCGGCTTCGAAGCCGGATTGCGGGACGATTTTCCCGGCTTTGACGACTATCCCGACCGTGCCAGGCTGGGTCTGATCGACATGGCGTTCAATCTTGGAAATCACGGTCTGGTTACGAAGTTCCCAACCTTCACCGCCGCGGCGCGCGCGCATGATTGGGCTGTCTGTGCAGAGCAATGCCGCCGCCGCGGGATCAGTGCGACGAGGAACGAAGAGGTCAAAAAACTCTTTGAGGAAGCCGACAACCCGATCTAGATCGGATCAAAAGTGTCCTGCGGACCCGCATCGCGCGGGGCCCGCTTCGCTGTTAGCTTGCGCGAAATAGCAGGAATAGCAGGAACGGACCGGATTAACCCGGATCATCCTCTGTCGGCCGACCATTGCTTCGGTATGTCGCCAGATCGACCAAGACGCTTCGGCGTTGGGAAGAAGGGAGACATGCCATGGCGCAGGCCACGGACGGCAATAGCGTGCATATCCACTATAGCGGCAAACTCAAGGACGGGCCCCTGTTCGACTCGTCCGAAGGGGGCGACCCGCTGCAATTCACGATTGGTCAGGGCAACATTATCCCAAAGCTCGAAGCCGCGGTCGTCGGCATGGCTGTCGGCGATAAGGCGTCGGTCGAAATCGCCGCGGAAGACGCTTACGGACCCCGTCATGACGACGCCGTACAACAGCTCGATCGATCGAGCATTCCCGAAGGCATCGAACTTTCGGTCGGCAAGCAATTGCAAGCATCCGCAGAGAATAGTGAAACCGTTGTCTTAACAGTTGTCGCGCTCGACGAGACCACGGCGACACTGGACGCCAATCATCCCCTTGCCGGTGAGGACCTATTCTTCGAGGTCGAACTCGTCGGGATCAAAGGCGTGGAAAGCTCTGGCGGCTAATATTCTGCCGGGGCGACGACATATCCCGACTTCTGCCCTTGCAGGGTCGTCCGCAGCATGTGACGAAACTCGCTAGGATCGTAATCGCCCAGCGCCATATGCATGGCTGTGCGGTTGTCCCAGCAGACCAGGTCCCCGACGCGCCACTTATGCCGGTAGGTATTCTGCGGCCGCGTCGCATGTTGGCAAAGATATTCGATCAGCGGCAGGCTCTCCGCCCGTGACATCCCTTCGAAATGTGAGGTGCGCTCGCTGACATAGAGCGCCTTGACCCCGCTCTCATCGTGAACCCGAACGCAAGGGTGCGCGATCGGCGGGTTGAGCTTCAGGAGTTCCGCCATCTTTTCCGGATCGCGGACTTTGGTGCCGGAGACGAGATTGAAGTCGTAGACGGATTCCAGATCGTCGACGATGCCTTTCATCTTGTCCGACAGCTCGTCATAGGCCCGGGCCATATTGCAGAACATCGTGTCACCGCCGACAGACGGTTTTTCGGTGCAATACAGCATCGAGGCCGCGGCGGGGCGGTCCGTATAGGAATAATCGGAATGCCAGTTCCGTCCGGCGTTGCGCGATTGCGAGGGTTGTCCGTTCTTGGGCCGGTTGGTGATCTCCAGCAGTTCCGGATAGCCCTCGAACCGTTCATGCGGCGTCGAGGCATGGTCGTCGAGCGCGCCGAACCGCCGCGAGAAGGCGAGATGCTGGTCCGGTGTCCAGGAGACGTCGCGAAAAACGATGATGTGGTGCCGGTGCCAGGCCTCGCGGATGGCCGCGACCGTGTTGTCGCCTATCTCTTCGGCGATATCGACGCCGCGGATTTCCGCGCCAAGCGCATGCCCCAAAGGAATGATTTCCATATTTATCCGACCTCCGCCCGGAGCCGTTCGTGCAGGCTGTTCAACCGTTCCAGCATGGGCTCCACACCCCGCGCGCCGGACTGGAAGATCGCCGTCGCGTTCAGCGTAACGTACTCGAACCCCATTTCCTTCAGATCGGCTGCGCGGGCGGCGACCCGGTCCGGTTCCGCGTAGAAGGTTTTGCCCGCCTCGTCGCCCGGCCGGGGTGGCGGTGCGATCATGCTTTGCCAGCCGATCCCTTCCGGATCACGGCCGGCCTTGACCGCCGCTTCGCGGATCGCATCCATGGAGCGCTTGGCGAATTCCGCATCGGTGACCCGGCTCGCCAGCCAGCCATCGCCATACTTACCGCAACGGCGGAAGGCAGGCGGCGTATTGCCGCCGACCCAGATCGGTAGTCCCTCGCCTTGCGGTGACTTCGGCTCCATCGCCATGGCGACGGATTTGTAATGCGCACCGTCGAAGTCGATACGTTCCTCGCGCCAACAGGCCCGCAACAATTCGATCGCCTCGTCGGTCCGAACGCCGCGGTCGGTGAAATCTTCTCCAAGCGCTTCGAATTCCGACTCCTGCCAGCCGACGCCAATGCCGAGCCGCGCTCTTCCATTCGACAGCAGGTCCAGGGTACTGAACTGTTTTGCGACCAGGACCGGTTGCCGTTGCGGCAGAACCAGAACTTCGGTGCCAAGCGTCACCCGCTCCGTTACGGCGGCAATGAAGGACAGCGCCGACACCACCTCCAGGATCGGCATTTTCGGAGAGTAAAGCGATTTGCCCCGCCCTTCCACGTCGTATCCCATCGCGACATGGTCGAAGATATCGATATGGTCGTACCCGATCTCTTCGATCCCCTGCGCCATGCGCGCGACCATATTGGCGCCTTCGCGGTGCGACACGCTGGGAAATTCGACGGCCAGTTTCATCGTCCTGCTTCCTTCCTGGTCAAAAGTACAATCGAACCATACAGTTCGGCGTCAATTCACCAAAACCCGGGACTCGCCGCGCTATACTGCGCTTTGGACGTGGCACACCCGGCCAAGGATACACCCGACATGGACTTTTCTCCCCAGGACATCGAACACCTTTTCCGCGGTAGTGCGACGCCACCAAGCGAAGCGTTGCCGGGCGAACCGCCCTACACCACGCGGCCGGTTATGACCGGGACGTTCGGCATGGTGGCGTCGACTCATTGGCTCGGCACCGCCGCCGGTATGGCCATGCTGGAAAAAGGCGGCAACGCGTTCGACGCCGGTATTGCGACCGGGCTAACCCTGCAGATCGTCGAACCGCATATGGCGGGCCCGGCGGGCGACGCCCCGATCATCCTGTGCGACGGCAAGACCGGCGATGTGAAGGTGATCTGCGGCCAGGGTGTCGCCCCGCAGAACGCGACGGTTTCCGCATACCGTAATCTCGGCCTCGACATCGTCCCCGGTGCCGGCCTGCTACCTCTCGTCGTGCCGGGCGCGTTCGATGCCTTCATGCTGCTGCTCCGCGATTGGGGAAATCTGCCCCTTCGCGATGTTCTCGAACCGGCCATCGGGCACGCCAAGAACGGCTACCCGATCTCGGCGCGGACGGCCGCAACGATCGCCACCCTGCGGGACCTCTTTGTCGATCATTGGCCTTGTTCGGCAGAGGTGTATTGCCCGAACGGGAACGTTCCCAAGCCAAACCAACTGTTCCGGAACCCGACACTGGCGGAGACCTATGAACAAATCTTGAAGGAAGCCGAAGCCGTCGGCGGCGATCGGGAGGCACAGATCGAGGCCGCCCGCGCTTGCTTCTATCGTGGCTTCGTCGCGGAGACCGTCGACCGTTTCTGCCGCGACAACGAATTCCTCGACACCTCCGGCCGCCTCCATCGTGGATTCCTGTCGGGCGATGACTTGGCCGGCTGGGCCGCTACCGTCGAGGCCCCCGTCTCCTACGACTACGATAACTACAGCGTCTTCAAATGCGGGCCATGGAGCCAAGGACCGGTTTTCCTGCAACAGCTCGCCCTGCTACGCGATTTCGACATCGGCAGCATGGATCCGAGCGGGCCGGAATTCGTCCATTGTGTTGCGGAAGCCAGCAAGCTGGCCTTCGCCGACCGGGAGAAATTTTACGGCGACCCGGATTTCGTCGACGTCCCGGTCGAGACCCTATTGTCAGACGACTATAACGCCGCGCGACGCAGCCTGATCGCGGACAGCGCGTCGGACGCCATCCGCCCAGGATCCGTACCAGGCTATGGCGGACCGGTAGTCTACGGCCTTTCCGATGGCCAGCGGTTCGTCGTACAGGAAGACGGCACAGCGGAACCGCTGAGTGCCCCTGCCCCGGCCGCGTCGATCGCTGCGGGCGATACGGTACATCTCGATGCCGTCGACCGGCACGGCAACATGGTCTCGATCACGCCGAGCGGGGGCTGGCTGCGCAGTTCGCCGACGATCCCCGGCCTCGGGTTCGCTTTGTCCAACCGGGGCCAAATCTTCACGCTGGAGGAAGGCACGCCCGGCGGGGTCGCCCCGGGAAAACGCCCGCGCACGACGCTCAGCCCCGGTTTCGCCTGCCGTGACGGCAAGCCCTACATGGCCTTCGGCACCCCCGGTGCGGACCGCCAGGACCAGTGGGCGCTGCAGTTTTTCCTGCGTCATGTCCATCACGACAAGAATTTGCAGGAAGCCGTCGATGCGCCCGCCTTCAATACTTCGCACTTTCCCGGCTCGTTCTACCCCAAGCGGGCGGCGCTTCGTTCCCTCGCCGTCGAGGGCCGGTTCTCCAAAGAGACCGTCGAAGAACTTCGTGCGCGCGGCCACGACGTCACTGTCGGCGGCGACTGGTCGCAAGGCCGAATGTGTGCGGTCGCGAAGGAAGGCCCCTTGGTCAAGGCCGCGGCGACCTCGCGATACATGCAGGGCTACGCCTTCGGGCGTTGATCAGGGCAGGTACACTCGACCTTCCATGATACGCCGTGCCGTCCGGCCCAAGGTCGCGCGGTTCACCACGTAGTCGTTGCCATCGAGAGACACCTGCGCTTCCGTTTCGATGACACCTGCGGGGTGGCCAAAGCGAACCTCGATCCCGTCACGCGTTTCCGGGCGGCAGGCTTCGTAGACGATGGTGCCCGGCAGGCGGCTGGCGACGCCGGTGCAGACCGTGCTCGTCCCCGCATAGGTCTTGTGCATCTGCTGCATGAACAGCGCGCGCGACAGGAAATCGCACTCTTCCGCCTTCACCGTGCGCTGACCGATAACGTTTTCGTAGTCCTGCGGCGGCGCGATCATCGCCACCATCGGGACCGCCGGGCTGGTTTCGCGGGCTGTATCCGGGTCGTCGAGCATGCCCATCACAACGCCGGCATGGCCGCGGATCCGCTCCAGCGTGTCCTGCAGGTCGGCATTCGCGTCGATTTCCGCTGCCGTCTCCGTGCCCCGCATACCCAGATCGGACGCCCGAACAAAGACATGCGCATTGCCGATATCCACCATCGACGCATCGATGGTCCCTAGACCGGGAACGTCGAGGCGATCCATCGGATTGCCCGTCGGCAGCAGGGCGCCCGTGCTGGAGCCCGCCGTATCGGCGAAATCGACCTGGATCTTGGCGCCGGTCCCCGGCACGCCGGGAATCGCGTAGTCCCCTTTCTCGACCGGCCGCCCCCCTTCCACCGGCACTTCGCAGGTTAGCATACGGTCGAGATTTGTGTTGTAGATGCGAACCGTCGTCACCGGCGAGACCGGCTCCACCATGTTCTCCCAGATCGCAAAGGCGCCGACGCCGGAGGTCAGGTTACCGCATAGCGATCGAAAGTCGACGGAAGGCTCGTCGATCTCGACCTGGCCGAAGGTATAGGTCAGATGTGCTCCCACGGCGCGCGGGTTGTCCGCCGGCGGCGGGCCGATGATACACACCTTGCTGGTCAGAGGGTCCGCCCCGCCGAGACCGTCGATCTGCCGTTTATCCGGCGACCCGAATATCGACAGGATCGCATTTTTGCGAAGCGTCGGGTCGGCCGGCAGATCGGACGCCCTCAGATAAACACCCTTGCTCGTTCCCCCCCGAAGGATCACACAGCGCACTGATTCCGACACGGCAACCTCTCCCGTTTCATGCCGGTGGACGCTAGACCATCGGGCCAAGGTGATCAAACATCTGAGAACAGACGGAAAAAACTCTTCGAACAATTTTAAGGTTAGCCATAAAGTTTTTATCTTTCTTGAATTGAATTTGCGGAACATTAACCAGAATAACTGACGATCCGGTGGTCTAAGAATCATGGCGGGGGCTGCGCATTGTTATTGTCCGGGAACCAGGCGCAAGCTGCCGATGCGCCGGACGCTAAAAGAATTCTGATCGTCGACGACGATCGGCTTGCCGCAGATGCGCTGGCGGCGGCACTGGAAGGGTTCGGCTATGACCTGCGGGTGACCGCCCCCTCTCTTCCGCACCGACGACATCGCTTGATCGGCTTCAATTGATTTTTGGATCGCATATGGCAATTCCGAAAACCCATGATCTGATCTAGTATCGGCCGTGACAGGAGGGGCGATTATGGGCAAGACGCTTTTCGAGAAGATCTGGGACGAACACGTCATCACGGCGCGCGAGGATGGCGATGTGCTGCTCTATATCGATCGCCACCTTATTCACGATCTGCATTTCCGCGCCTTCGGCATGCTGAAGGCGAAAGGCCTGGAAATCCGCGAACCAGATAAGCTGTTCGGCACCCCCGACCACAGTATTCCGACAACCGCCAAGGTGCTGGAAGACATTCCCGAGGGCGAGATGCGTCAGACGGTCGAAGTGCTGGAACGTTCGGCGGAAGAGCATGGTTTTACCCACTTCTCCATGACCGACGACCGGCACGGTATCGTGCATGTGGTGGGACCGGAACAAGGGATCACGCTGCCCGGCCTTACGCTTGTCTGCGGTGACTCGCATACCTCAACCCACGGCGCGCTGGGCTGCATCTCCTTCGGCATCGGCACGACCGAGGTGCAGCATGTTCTGGCGACGCAAAGCCTGTGGCAGCGCAAGCCGAAATCGATGCGCATCAACGTTACCGGCAAACTGGGCTTTGGGATGAGCGGCAAGGACATCATCCTGGCCGTGATCCGCGAAATCAGCGCCGCGGGCGGCACGGGTTACGCCATTGAATATGCCGGCTCCGCCATCGAGGCGCTGTCGATGGATGGCCGCATGACGGTGTGCAACATGACCATCGAAGCCGGTGCGCGCTCCGGGATCATCGCGCCCGACGACAAGACCATCGACTATTGCGCCGGCCGGCCCTACGCACCGAAGGACGGGCAGTGGGACCAGGCCGTCGCTTATTGGCGCACCCTGCCTTCCGATGACGATGCGCGCTTCGACAAGGAAATCACGATTGACGGCGACGCCATCCCGCCGATGGTGACCTGGGGCAACAGCCCGCAATGGGCGCTGCCGGTCACCGAGACAATCCCGGACCCATCCGGCGAAAGCGACCCGCTGAAACGCGCCGACATGGAAGCCGCACTTGACTATATGGACCTCAAGCCCGGCATGCCGTTAACCGACATCGCCGTCGACACGGTGTTCATCGGCGCCTGCACGAACAGCCGCATCGACGATTTCCGCGCCGCCGCCGAAGTCGCGAAAAACCGGCGCGCGAAAGTGCGCACCCTTGTGGTGCCTGGATCCGGCCTGGTGAAGAAACAGGCGGAAGCGGAAGGTCTCGACAAGATCTTCACCGATGCCGGCATGGAGTGGCGCGAGCCCGGCTGTTCCATGTGCGTCGCCATGAATGGCGACATGCTGGCGCCCGGCGAACGCTCCGCCTCGACCAGCAACCGCAACTTCCGCGGCCGGCAGGGCCTCGGCAGCCGCACCCATCTGGTCAGCCCAGCGATGGCTGCTGCCGCGTCTGTCACGGGGCATTTCACCGATGTCCGCAAACTCATCCCGGAGGCCTGAATATGGCGCAGAAGAATCCCGGCCTAGAGCCCTTCACGACCTTCGCTTCCGTCGCCGTCCCTATCGACATCGCGAATTGCGACACCGACCAAATCATCCCAGCGCGCTTTCTGCGTCGGCCGGGCAACGATCCGGAATATCCCACATTCCTGTTCCACGATCTGCGTTTCAATGAAGACGGCTCGGAAAAAGACTTCGTCTACAACAAGCCGGAATTTCGTGAGGGCCGTATCTTCGTCGCCGATGTCAATTGGGGTTGCGGCTCGTCGCGCGAGAACGCGGTGAGCGTCCTGCGCGCCAACAAAGTCCGCTCCGTCATCGCGCCCAGCTTCGGCGACATCCATTACAACAACTGCATCAAGAACGGCGTGCTGCCGATCCGCCTGTCCTCGGAAGTGTGCGAGACATTGCGCCGGCAACTCCATGAAAGCCCCGGCGCCGAAATCGCGATCGATCTGGACGCGCAAAGCCTGACCGGGCCCGACCAGACGAGTTATGAATTCGAGATCGAACCCTTCGACAAGCACCGGCTGCTCAACGGCCTGGACGAGATCGTTCTGACGATGGAATTCGAAAGCGACATCGCCGACTTCAAGACGCGGTACGAGGCGAAACACGCCTGGGCGGGTTAGGCAGCAACCGGCCGCTCGGTCCCCTTGATCACCACCCGCCACAGCTTGCGCTCATGCGGAAAATAGTCGGCCACGGGATAGTGCAGGCAATGCACGTTCTCCCACACGATCAGGGTCTTCGGTCGCCAGACCAGCCGGAAATGAAATTCCGGCCGCTGTACATGCGCGTATAGCTTCGCCAGCAACGCGTCCCCCTCAGCCGTCGGCATCTCGGCGATGCTGCGGCAGTAGATCGGGATGTTGACGAACAGGAACTTGCGGCCGTTCGCGGGGTTGAGCCCGACCAGCGGATGGCGGACCGGCGCGGCACGCTCCCGCGCGGCGAGCTGCTCCTTGGTGTAACGCCGGGCCGTATTTTGCGTCGGCGTCGCCTTGTGCAGCGTATGCAGCCCTTCGATCCGTGCCTTCATCCGGTCGGACAGGCCGGCATAGGCGGCCTCCAGGCTCGTGAACAGCGTATCCCCCCCGGATGGCGGCAGCATATCGGCGTGCAGCGCCAGCACCGGCGAGGGATGCTCGCGGAAGGAATGGTCCATGTGCCAGAAATTGATCCGCTGCCGTTCGTCGGGTCGGATATGAATGGCGCCGACTTCAGGCGGGTTGCCGTCCTCGACGACAAGGTCTTCCTTCACCGTTTCGCCGAAGATCTGCATGAAGGCGGCGAACTGCGCCGTGCTGATATTCTGTTCGCGGAAGACCAACGCCTTGCGGTCGATCAACGCCGCGCGCAGCGCGTCAGCCTGCGCATCATTCACGGCGGTCAAATCGACGTCGGAGATTTCCGCTCCAACATTGGGCGTTATCGGCGTAACAGTCGGCATCTTCACTCCGCTCCCCCAATTGCGGAACGAAGCTTAGCAAATCGCAACGGGATTACGAGCCCGGCCAGTCTACTTCGCGCCGGTCGGCGAAGGCGGCCGCCCCTTCCTTACGGTCGTTCGAGTTCATGACCCGGTTCTGCGCCACCTCGGTGATCTGGTCGATCGCCGTGTAGTCGAGATTGCTGGCGCGAACCATCATCTCCTTCATGCCCTGCACCGCGACCGGGCTGAGCGAGGCCAGCCGGTTGGCGATCCGCTCGGCCTCGGCCATGAGCAGATCGTCTTCCACGACCTTGTTCACGATGCCGACTTCGCGCGCCCGCTCCGCATCGACCCGGTCGGCCAGCAACAGCAGTTCCGAGGCGATCGCCCAGGGGACCATCTTCGCAAACCAGCCGGCCGGGATCGTAGCGATGCCCCATTGCGGCTCCGGCAGCCAGAAGGACGTGTCTGCGGTCGCCACGCGGATATCCGCGTCCATCGCGATCCACATGCCGTAACCCACGACGTGGCTGTGCAGCGCGGCGACGATCGGCTTGAAAACCCGCCGGGTGCGCGAGATATCGGGGAAATCGCCGGTGTAGCGGTAGTTGTCCGGCGCGCCGCCAGAAAGATCCGCACCGGCGCTGAAGCACCGTCCCTTGCCCGACAGGATTGCCGCGCGCATCGCATCGTCCTGCTGAAAATCGTCCCAGACCTCGCCCAGCTCGCGATGCATATCCGCGTTCATCGCGTTGAGTTTGTCGGGCCGGTTCAGCGTGACATAGGCGATATGGCCCCGCTTCTCATATTCGACCGTTGTCAGGTTCATCGCAAATTCCTTCCTTAGGTGTCGTAGTCGCCGGACGGGTTGAACGACGCGTCCTCCGCCAGCACGCCCTGCCCCGGCACGTAGTTCACTTCCACGCGAATACCGTCCGGATCTTCACACAGAACGTAGTAGTAGCCCGGCGCCCAGGTGCCTTCCTGCGGCGGGCTCACGATATGGGCGCCCATCTCTTCCAGCAATGCACCAACCTTGTCGACGTCCTCGCGCGACCGGGCACGCAGGCAGATGTGATGCAACCCGACCCTGCCCTGCACGAAACGCTCACCGTCGTACTCCGGGTCGCACTGTTGGATACCGACCGCGGTCCGGCCACCGACGAAGTAGGTGAACTTTTCGCTTTCGTAGACCTGCTCCAGCCCCATGGCCGGCATCAACCGGGAATAGAACGCCCGCGCCGCCTCGAACTGGCTGACGGTCAGGATGACATGCGCCATCCCGTTGACTTCGATCATCGCTGCGCTCCTTTCCTAAGTGCCTCTGCGGTTGGATCTAAACGCCAATGTGTCGCCCCGGACTTCGATCCGGAGTCCAGACTCTATGCAACGCTCACCGTATCTCTGGGTCCCGGCTCTGCGACGCAATGCGTCTTGGCCGTGACGACACGTGTCGTTTCTAGGACTACGTTACGCAGAGACCTCCAAACTCCCTACTCGACAGCCCAACCACTGACGGATTTGACCTCCAGGAAGTCCTCCAAGCCCCAGATGCCGCCCTCGCGGCCGTTGCCGGATTGCTTGTAGCCGCCGAACGGTGCGCCGGCGCCCCGCGATTGGCCGTTCATCTCGACCATGCCGGACCGCAGACGCCGCGCGACCCGGTGGGCCCGTTCCATATCCTGGGTCTGGACATAGTTGGTCAGGCCGTAGGGCGTGTCATTGGCGATCGACACGGCTTCCGCTTCGTCTTCGAACGGGATGATCGACAGCACCGGGCCGAAGATCTCCTCGCGCGCGATCGTCATGTCGTTGTTGACGTCCGCAAAGACGGTCGGCCGCACGAAGTAGCCGCGATTGACCCCTTCCGGCCGGCCCGGCCCGCCGGCGACCAGCCGCGCCCCTTCTTCCGTGCCCTTCTCGATCAGCGCCTGAATCTTGTCGAACTGGACCTCGGAGACGACCGGCCCGATATGGCGGCCTTCCTTGGAGGCGATATCGACCGCCGTCTGCTCTGCTGCCGCGGCCGCCTGCTCGACGGCCTGATCGTAGATCGGGCGCTCAACGAGCATGCGCGTCGGCGCGTTGCAGGACTGGCCGGAATTGTTGAAGCAATGACGCGCGCCGCGGGTCACCGCCTTCTCGTCCGCATCGGCGAAGACCAGGTTCGCGCCCTTACCGCCGAGCTCCAGACTGACCCGCTTGATCGTGTCCGCGGCGTTCTTGGAGATCGCGATGCCGGCCCGGGTGGAGCCGGTGAAGGAAATCATGTCGACATCCGGATGGCCGGAAAGCTGCGTGCCGACACCGGCGCCGTCGCCATTGACGAGATTGAACACGCCCGCCGGGAACCCGGCCTCGTCCATCATCTCGGCAAACAGGTGCGAGGAAAGCGGCGCGATCTCCGAGGGTTTCAGCACCATCGTGCAGCCGGTCGCCAGGGCCGGGATGACCTTCAAGGTGACCTGGTTCATCGGCCAGTTCCACGGCGTGATCAGGCCGCAGACCCCGACCGGTTCCATCAGGATGCGATCGCCCGGCGCATGGCTGCCAAGTTCGCGGTCGAACTCGAAAGCTTTGAAGGCGCGGATGAAGCTCTTGATGTGGCCCGCGCCGGCGCCAGCTTGGGCCGCCTTCGACATGGCGATCGGCGCGCCCATCTCCAGCGAGATCGCCTCGCCCATCTCTTCCGCCCGCGCCATGTAGATCTCGGCGAGCTTCTCGATCAGCGCCAGGCGCTCTTCCTTCGGCGTCTCCCGCCAGGCGTCGAACGCAGCATTCGCCGCCGCGACGGCCGCATCCGTATCCGCCTGCCCACCAAGCGAGATGACCGCACAGGGCTCCTCGTTCGAAGGGTTGATGACGTCGAAATCGTTCGCCGTGGCCGGCGCCTGCCATTGACCGTTGATGTAAAATGAGCGCTTGTCGAGCACTGGACTCTCCCGTCTTTGTCGAATTGGATCGCCGGCCGTAGACAGCCGGACTCTTGGATTAGATGGTATCCGTCGACGCCAACGCCAAGCGACAGGCTATTTTGTCGCGGCGAGCGCCTCTTTGAATTTGGCCGCTTCCTCGGCGTTCATCTTATAGACGTGATCTTCGTCCGGGAACGCACCCGACCGGACCTCCGCCGTGTAGTCCGAAAACGCCTTGATCGCCACCTCCCCGACATTGCCGTAGCGTTTGGCGAATTTCGGCTTGAAGCTGTCGAACGAGCCGATCAGGTCGGCGCCGTTGAGCAACTGCCCGCAGCTCGCGCCGCCCGCCCCGATGGAGAAGGTGAAGATATCGACCGCGTCCTCGACCGCCTGGCCGACCTCCGGCGGCACCGCCTCGACCTCCATGCCGATGGCGCCGGCCTCTTCGATCGCCTTGGCGTTGTCGACGATTTTCAGCGCGTCCTCGGCGGTGCGGCCCTGCAGCTTGAAACCCCCATAGGAATTGACGAAATGCGGGCACATGCCGACATGGCTCATCACGGGCACGCCGGCATCGGCGATCGCCTTGATGATGTCGAACTTCTCGCGTCCGCCCTGCATCTTGACGATTTCCGCCTCGCCTTCCTTCATCATGCGCAGCGCGTTGTGTACACCGATTTCCGGCGTCGGGTAGGAGCCAAAGGGCATCGCGGTAATGGTGAGCGTATTGGGTGCGCCGCGGCGCACCGCCTTGGTGTGCTCGATCATCATATCGACGGTCATCGGCAGGGTCGTCGGGTGACCGTAGAGGGTCATGCCCAGGGAATCGCCGATGCCGATGAAATCCACGCCGGCACGTTCCGCCCATTGCGCCATCAGAAAGTCCGGCGCGGCGACCATCACGACCCGCTCGCCCGTGCGCTTGCGTTCCCGCAGGTCGGGCACAGTCAGTTTCTTTTTCTGTTCGGACATCATCCGGCTCCTATTCGGCGGCGCGCAGGCTGGCGTCTTCTTCCTGCTGCAACGCGAAGATCGAGGTGTAACCCGCCGACCAGTCCGGCGGCATCTTGCAGGTCTCCTGGTCGAACTGCGCCCAGCGTGCGCGGCGGCCGCGCACGATCGTCTCGTTCTGCGGACAGGCGGAACCCGGATAGGGCGTCAGCGAATAGGCATCCGCCGAGGCGTAGGCGTTGATGAAGAGCGGCCGCATGCGCGGCGAATTGTTCGGCATCGAGCCATGCACGGTGCGCACATGATGGACCGTGATGGTGCCCGCCTTACCGGCCATGTATTCGGCGGTGTCCAGTGGCAGAGACGCTTCGTCCGCGGCGGATAGCGCGCCAGTCCACTCGTCCTTGTCGTTGAAGTGATCGTAAATCGGGCCTTTGTGGCTGCCGGGAATCGCGCCCAGCGGGCCCATCGCATCATCGACATCGGCCATGTAGAGCCCGATCGCCAACACCGAGCCGTTGCTGTGCGGGTAGAACGGGAAATCCTGATGCCACTTCACTTCCTCGCCACCATCGGACCATTTGAAGTTCAGCTTGGAGTGATGGAATTTGAGGTCGGGCCCCAGCAGATCCTCGGCGACATCGACGATCGGCCCGCGGTTGCCGAATTCCCAATAGGTCTCATGGTGGGACGCCGGCCAGGTCAGGCGGCGCAGGCGCGGATTGTCGGCGCTGTGGTCCGGTTCCAGATCGAACTTGTCGTCCGATTTCTCAAGGCCCTTGCTCTCCTCGACGAACGCATCGGTCGCCGCCCACAGCCGGTCGAGCCAGCTTTTGTCTACGAACCCCTCAAGCGACAGGTAGCCGTTGCGGAAATAGGCTTCGCGCTGGGCCTGGGTCAGAACCTTGGGTCCATGGGTAAGGATCGCATCGGGTGTCACGGCAAACCTCCATCGTCGAAACGGGTTTCGAAACGTGATTTTGAGCTTGCACATTTTGTTCCAAATGGAACTAATTGTCATGTGAATAATTTGCGCGAATAACAGGGACATCCCCATGCCCGACGAGCGGCCCAATGCGGCCACTAGACTTCCCGAGTCATCAGAGCTGACGGCGCTTTTCGACCGGGCGGAAAATCGGCACCTGTACCGCTTGTCCTATATCGCGAACGCTTTGGTTCTGCCGGTCTATGACGGCATCAAACGCGATTTCGGCCTGTCGCGCGGCGAGTATCTGTTGCTGTTCTGCCTGTCGCACATGCCGGTCCTGACCGCGCGCGACGTGGCGGAAATGACCAAACGGCCGCGCAACTCGATCTCCCGCGCGGTGCATCGCATGCTCGATGAAGGCTATATCGACCGGGTCCCGGATCCGGAGGACGGCCGTCAGGCGCGCCTGTCGATCACCGCGAAGGGACGCGCCCTGCACGAACGGATCATCGGCCGGTTCGTTGACCGGGAAGACGAGATATTCGGCGTTCTCGACGATACGGAGATGACAGCGTTGGACGCGATTCTGCAGAAGCTGGCCCGCCATGTGGCGGCATCGGCGGCTTAGTCCGCCGCGAGCGTTTCGTCCTCTTCCTGCTGCGCGGCGAAGATGGAGCTGTAGCCCGCCGAGAAATCCGGCGGCAGCAGGCAGGGCTCCGAGGCGTATTCGACCCAGCGGGCCTCCTTGCCGCGTACGATGTGATTGATCTTCGGGCCCGGATAGGGATGCGCGCTGATGGTCAGCGCGTCCGCCGCCGCATAGGCGTTGATCAGGAGGTTCCGGCTGCGCGGCGAGCTGTTCGGCACGGACCCATGCACCGTCCGGCAATGATGCACCGTCACCGAACCGGCCGGTCCCTTCAGCCAGACGACATCGTCGAAATTCACCCGTCCAAAATCCTTATCGTCCAGCGCGCCGACCCATTGGTCCTTGTCGTTGTAATGATTGTAGATCTCGCCCTTGTGGCTGCCGGGAATGACGCCCATCGGGCCCATCTCGTCATCCACATCGTCGAGATAGATCCCGATCGCCAGGACTCCGTAATTGGTATGCGGATAGAACGGGATGTCCTGATGCCACTTCACCTCTTCGCCCCCATCCGACCATTTGAAGTTCAGCTTGGAGTGATGAACCTTGACGTTCGGCCCTAGGAGATCTTCGGCGACGTCGGTGATCGGGCTGTTGCTGGTGAACTCCCAATAGGTCGGGTGCTGCCGGTAAGGCATGTTGAGCCGCCGGATGCGCGGCGCGTCCGCGGTATGGTCCGGTTCCAGATCGAACATGTCGTTCGAGACGGTGCAGGCGCGCGACTTATCGACAAAGGACTGCGTCACATCCTGCAGTTCCTTCAGCAGATCGCCGGAAATGAAACTCTCCAGCAGCAGATACCCGTTCTCGAAATAGAATTCCCGCTGTTCCTGGCTCAGCGCCTTGGGCGCCTCGGCCAATATCTGTTCCATCTTCATGGCAAACCTCCTGGTCCCTATGAACCGGCCGGTAATGTGCCACCGAGTGGTGGCGAAAGGCAATCGCGAGTCTTGTGTGCGTATCGCGACAATCCTTTGACGGCCCGCCATTCCGACGGCAGGGTATCGGCATGGCCAAGAAAACACTCACACCCTTCGAACGCGCCTGCAAGCAGCCGCTCATGCTGGGGCTGTTCATGCCGCATCAGGAGGGCGCCTGGAGCCCGTCAAAGGCGCCGCGCAAGACCTCCTGGGATTTCGACTACAACGCCGAATGCGCCCGCAAGGCCGACCGGCTGGGATTCGACATCGTCTTCGCGCTGGCGCAATGGCTCGGTAAGAGCGGCTATGGCGGCGACATCAAGTTTCGCGAGAACGCCATCGACCCGTTCATCACCTCGGCCGGCCTGGCGCCGATCACCAAGAATGTGCTGCTGATCGCCACCGTGCACATCCTCTATGGCTGGCATCCCCTGCATCTTGCGAAGTACGGCGCCGTCATCGACCATATGAGCGGCGGCCGCTGGGGCCTCAATGTGGTCACTGGCTACAAGGAGAGCGAGTTCCGCATGTTCGGGCTCGACCCAATCCCGCATGACGAGCGCTACGCGATGGCGTCGGAATTCACGACGATCATGCAGCGCCTGTGGTCGGAGGATGAGGAGCTTACCTTCAAGGGGAAATACTGGCGCACCAACGGCGCCTTCGTCGCGCCGAAGCCGGAGAGTGGTTCCGTCGTCATGGTCAATGCGGGCTCGTCCCCCGCCGGCATCGACTACGCCACCACCCATTCCGACATCATCTTCGTCACCAGCCCCGGCGGCGCCGATCCCGCGGCGGCGGTCAAGACATTGCGACCGCACACCAAGAAGATCCGCCAGGCCGCGCGGGCCAAGAAGCGCAAGATCAAGATCATGATCAACCCGCACGTCATCTGCCGCGAGACCGAGGAAGAGGCCTGGAAGCAGTATCACCGCATCCTCGACATGCGGGACGAGGTCGCGACCGACAATTTCGTCGCCACCTTCATGGGCGGCGATCAGTCTTCCTGGCGCGGTCACTCCAAGGCGAACTGGGCTGTCGGCGGCAACGTCCATCTGGTCGGCACGCCGGAGCAGATCGTCGAATGGTTCGCGAAGCTAAAGCGCGCCGGCTGCGACGGCATGCAGGTGAACTTCTACGACTTCCTGCCGGACCTCGACTTCTTCGGCAAACGGGTCATGCCGCTGCTGCGCGAGGCGGGCCTGCGGATCGACGTCGCCTGACCGTGCCCGCCCTCAGGCCGCGTCGGATACCGGGGCGCGGACCAGCGCCCAGTCCGCGTACCAGTCCTTGAACAGGGCCAACTGGTCCGCCGCATAGGCCTTCTGGCTGTCGGTCAGCGCATCCTTCGCGTTGAAGTGCCGCTCATAGGCCAGGTCGCCCTCCAGCAGCATCAGATATTTGTAGTAGAGTACCAGATTGTCGCCCTCGTCGAAGGAGGATAGGACCGACAGCGCCCGTTCCAGGATCTGGACGTCCTCACGCGCCGCCGCATTACCGAGCGCCGCACGTTTGCGCAGGGTGACGAGATGCAGCACTTCGAGCGGCAGCACATTGCCGATGCGCGTGATCGCGCCGCGCGCGCCGCAATTGACGTAACCATGGAAGACGTTGGTATCGACCCCGACCATAAGGATCAGCGAGTCGTCGCCGCTGGTGATGTATTCCGCGGCGTAGCGCAACGCCGCCGCCCCGCCGAACTCCTTGAAGCCGACCAGGTTCGAATGGGACCGCCGCAGCTCGAAGAACAGATCGGCCTTGGTCTCGAACCCGTAATAAGGGCTGTTGTAGATCACCGCCGGCAGATCGTCGCCCGCCTCGAGGATCGCCTCGAAATGCGCTTTTTGCGCCGCGGGTGAGGTACCCCGCGACAGCACGCGCGGGATGACCATCAGCCCCTTGGCGCCGACCTGCTTGGCATGTGCGGCATGGTCGACCGCGAGCGCCGGGCGCTGCGCGTCGGTCAGCAGCGGCCAGTCGCCCATCGAGCCGCAATAAACCAC
>CAJWOT010000036.1 GCA_913044215.1 uncultured Rhodospirillaceae bacterium
GAACGATACGGGCCGCGGCCAGGCGCGCGCGGCCGCCGACATTCTGGTCAATCACAATTTCATCGAAATCCATGCGAGCGATCTGGAGCGCACCTGGGAGACGGCCGAGATTGTCAACGCAAAATGCGCCAAGCCGCTGCACAAGCAATCCAATTTATGGGAGCGCGACTGGGGCGATTGGGCCGGCCAATCCAATGTGGATCTCAATTGGGGCGGTGATCCGGAAAACGGCGAAAGCCTGCAGCAATTCACCCTGCGCACCCTGGACGGCTTCCGCGCGGTCCTGGATCTCGGCATGGAAATTCTGATCGTCGCCCATGGCGGTAACTACGCGGTCCTGCTCGCCGCCTTCGGCCTGCCGCTGAACGGCCCCCGCGTGGTGAAAAACGCCGAACCGATCCGCCTGACCAAGGACGGCTCCGGCGCAGAAGGGTGGGCAGCGGAGTTTCTTTAGGGCGCGGTCGCCGCTATTCCCGCCGGACGAACAGGAAATCGCCGCCTTCGTGGCCGGCGTGGCGGGGGTCGGAATATTGTGGGTTCTGGTCGGCGTTCAGCACGACGTTGCAGTGGATGTGATCGAACAGGCGGGTACCGTCGAGGATGTCCTTGTTCTCGCGCAGCGCCTTGAGGAACTGCGCGGCGAAGACGGAATGCTTGCCGCCACCGGAATCGACCACCGGATCCAGCCCGCCTGAAGAGAGCACGACGCGTGCCCGTTTCGCGGTGAACCGGCTGACATAGTCAGGGGTGCGGGTCGCCGGGCTGATCGACCGTGTCAGGGTGCCCGAATAGCAGCTGTCGGCGACGACCATGACATGTTTGGCGAACATCGCCTTGAGCACATCGGTCAAGTCGCCGTTGGACAGCCAGCGGGACCGCCTGTCGTTGCGCGCGCCCACCGGTAGCCAATAGCCGCGGCCGGATTGCTGGTCGAACCAGCCATGGCCGGCGTAGCAGATCAACAAATTGTCGGTTTCGACCAGCGTTTCGCGCAGCTCGTCGAAAATATCCAGGATGTCCGCGCGGGACAGATTTTCCAGAAGATGCACCGTGAATCCGTAATCGGATTCCAGGGTTTTCGCGACGGCACGCGCATCGGCCAGAGCGGTCTGCAGTTTCGGCAGGGATGTGTAGTCGTTGATGCCGATCACGACGGCATGGTAGGCGCCGAATTCAATCGTGGGAATTGCCGGTGCGATGCGCGGTTCTGATGCGGCGCGCGATGCCAGGGCCCGCTGCTGTTTGGCCTGTTCAAGCTTCTGGCGCTCGAGATCGCGGCACAGTGTCTCCAGACGCGCTTCCTCGGCCAGCCGCTCCTGTTCCAGTGCCAGACGCTACTGTTCGATTTCGAGTTTCTGCGCTTCGATTGACGCTCTTTCGGCCTGTTGCTGCCGTTGCGCCGCCGTCTCTGCGGTATCGATGCGCTTTATGTCGCTAGCGTTGGCGAGGAAGATTGGTGTACGGCTTTTGCCGAAGGTAAGCGAGCCGCCGTCGCGCCAAATGCCGAAGCACACGGCCAGTTTTTTCAAACCGCTCCAATTGCCCCGCGTTTCGGTTTGGTCGCGGTAGATCTTTCGGCCGTCTATACGCCAGATTCCGGAAGCTTCGCGGTCACCGCGCGTTTTGACGAACCAACGTCCATCCGGGCGGAACTTGAAACGCAGTTTTGTGCGGCTGCCCTGCACCGCGAAGCTGAGATCGCCGCCGAACAGGGCTTTGAGCTGCTTCTGGCTCAGCAGTTCGGGTTCCGCGCGCACGATGTTGGCGATCAAGGTGAAGACCACGGTCGCCGCGAGGAATATCCAATAATTGCGTATCGTTATGCTCAGCCCAAGACCGCCTCAAGCCTGATACAGAGTTTAGGGAAGAAACGCGCCGGAGTTCGGTTATTCAGGCGTTAAACTCCTAGGGATATATGAACGGTCCTGGGGCGGATTGGCGGGGATGTGGCGTCAGCCTGCAAAGCGCCAGACCTGTGCGTTGCGCAGATCACTGTCCTCCATGATCCCGGTCGTCTCGGCGTGATAGGCGGCGATGGTCTCAAGCCCCATGCCGCGCAGGATGAACCGGCCGGGGTCGCCGATCAGGACCTTGCGGCCGGCGGCGGTCAGACCGCGCAGCCAGGGCAGCAGACGGTCGGCGATGTCCCTGTCGTAACAGACATCGCCGATCAGCAGCGGATCCCAGCTGTCGTCACTGCCTATTAGGTCATCCGTGGTCACGTTGAATTCGACGTCGTTGAGGGCGCCGTTCAGTGACATCGCCGCGGCGGCTAGCGGGTCGATATCGGCGGCGGTGACTCCGGCTGCACCGGCTTTCGCTGCCGCGATCGCGACCAGCCCGCTGCCCGCGCCGAAATCCAGCACGCGCTTGCCGGCGACCACCGCCGGATTGTCCAGCACGTAGCGCGCCAAGGCCTGCCCGCCGGCCCAGGCGAAGGCCCAATAGGGCGTCCCGATGCCAAGCGCCGCCAACTCATCCTCCCCGGCGCGGTAGAGCGGCAGGTCCTCGTCGGCCAGATGCAGCGTGACCTCCGGCACGAGGCGCGGGGCCACGATGGCAGTATTTTCGGTGATCAGAATTCGGGGATTTTCGGCGTTCCCCGCAATTGCGGACGTCATCGCTGCTGGTCCTTTCCGGAAAACGACTTCTCTTGCGCGCCGGTTGTACTATCATGAGGCTGAAACAGCGACCAGCCGAGGGAGACGGTCATGGGCGAACGGGAGCGCGGGGCGGCCTTCGTGGTGCAGCCGGATGAGGGGCAGAGTTATTGGCAACCGGTGCCGGCGAACGGCTATGCCGAGGTGTTGGTGTCGAAACGCAACGATCCGTCGATCCGGGATCTGTCGGCGGGCATCCAGGTGATCGCGCCGGGCTCCTATATCCGCGAGCACCAGCACGGCACGGAACAGGAACTGCTGTTCTTCTTCGAGGGCACGGGCACGGTGCTGGTCAATGGCGAGGAGCATCCGGTGCGGCCGGGTTCGATGGTCTATGCCGGACACCAGAACACGCACAAGATCATCAACGACACCGACCGGGACCTAAAGATGATGTGGGTGTTGGCGCCGGGCGGGCTGGAGGACTTCTTCGAGGGTATTGGCCGGCCCCGCGCCGCCGGGGAGGCTGCGCCGAAGCCGTTTCCGCGGCCCGATAATGTGGCGGAAATCGAGGCGAACACAGTGTTCGCGAGCTTGGACAAGGCGGATTGATGCCGCAGCTGACCCTCAAAGACGGCGACAGCCTTTATTACGAGGTGCACGGGGCGGGGCCGCCGCTGCTGCTGGTCGCCGGGCTGGGCGGGGTCGGGACGTTCTGGAAGGATCACGTGCCGGCCTTTGCGGAACGCTTCAGAGTCGTGCTGCACGACCATCGCGGCACGGGGCAGAGCAGCCCGTCGCAGATCGACTATTCGGTCGGCCAGATGGCGGACGACCTGCTGCAGCTGATGGACCATCTCGATATCGGGCGCGCCGATCTGATCGGTCATTCGACCGGCGGGGCCATTGGACAGACCCTGGCGCTCGACCAGCCGGACCGCATGGGCAAGCTGGTGCTGAGCGCGACCTGGAGTGCCGCAGACGACTATTTCAAGCGGCTCTTCGAGGTGCGCGGCGAGATCCTGCGCGCCGGCGGGGCGGAAGCCTATGTGCGCAGCCATGCGGTGTTCATGTTCCCGCCGCACTGGATCCGCGACAAGCTGGCATCGATGCTGTCCGGCGAGACGGACGCCGTCGCCGCCTTCCCGAATCCCGAGATCATGCTGAGCCGCATCCGCGGCATTCTGCAGTTCGACCGCCGCGCCGAGCTGGGCGCGATCCGATCGCCCGCCTTGGTGATCGGTGCCCGCGACGATATCACCACGCCGGCCTATTTCTCCGAGGAGTTGGGCCGGCTGATCCCCCACGCTGAGACCGTGATCCTGGAGACGGGAGGGCATTTCTTCCCGCTTGTCGAGGTCGCGGCGTTCCGCAACCATGCGCTCTCCTTTTTGACGCGCGACTGACCGACCGAGGACCGACCATGACCGATACCGCCTTCAGCACCGTAACCGACCTGCGTGACGGCTTCGCGTCCGGCACCCTGTCGCCCATTGCCGTGATGGACCGCTATCTCGAGCAGGTCGTCGCCCATGACGAGAAGCTGCACGCCTTCGTCACTGTCTACGCCGACGACGCGCGGATGGCCGCCGAGGCGGCGGAGAAGGCGCAGAAGGCGGGACACCGGATCGGGCCGCTGCACGGTGTGCCGATCGCCATGAAGGACATCGTCGACATGGAAGGGCGGGTCACCACCGGCGGCTCACTGCCCTGGTCCGACCGCATTTCCCCGATCACCGCGACTCTTGTCGAACGGCTGGTGGCGGCCGGCATGATCGTCATCGGCAAGACCCATACGGTCGAATTCGCCATGGGCGGCTGGGGCACGAACCAGCATATGGGCACGCCCTGGAACCCCTGGGATGCCGACGTACACCGCACGCCGGGCGGCTCCAGCGCGGGCTCCGGCGTTTCCGTCGCGGCGGGCATGGCGCCGTGCGCCATCGGCACGGATACGGGCGGTTCCGTGCGGCTGCCGGCGGCCTGGTGCGGGCTCGTTGGGCTGAAGACCACGATCGGCCGGATCAGCACCCATGGGGTGCTGCCGCTCGCCAGCACCCTGGACACGCCCGGGCCGATGTGCCGCACGGTCGAGGACGCCGCGCTGATCTACAACGCCATGCAGGGGCCGGACCCGAAGGACTATCACACCAAGGGCGTCGACTTCGAGGACCCGCTGCCGCAGATGCGTCGCGGCGTCGCCGGCCTGCGGCTGGCGCGCATGGGCGACCGGGAGCGCGAGATCGTTGATGCGGAGGTGCTGGCGGCCTATGACGCGTCGCTGGAAACCCTGGCGGGGCAGGGGGCGGAAATCGTCGATGTCAGCCTGCCGGGCCGTTTCACGGGCCTGGGCGCGATCACGGGCAAGATCATCGGCGCTGAGGGCTATCTGTTCGTCGGCGACCGGGTCGACGATTTATCGCTGCAGATCGATGAAGATGTCCGCCCGCGCATCTGGATCGGCAAGGAGATGAGCGCGCGGGAATATCTCGAAATCCTGCAGCAGCGCGAAGCGATCAAAGGCGCCTATGACGAGGCGCTGGCCGGCATCGACGCCTACCTGACACCGACCACCGCGACGCCGGCGATCCCGCTGACCGAGGTCGATCAGGACGAAACACCAGCGACCTTCACCCGCGTCGTGAACCTGCTCGACCGCTGCGCCCTGTCGATCCCGAACGGCATGACGGCGGGCGGCCTGCCGACCTCACTGCAGATCATGTGCGGTGCCTATGACGAGGCCACGGCGCTGCGCATCGGCTGGGCCTTCGAACAGGTATCGGACTGGGTGAACCGGGTGCCGGCGGCATATGCGGGGTAACGCGTCGCACAAATCCGAATGCGCGACGATGCCGAATTAGCGATGCCTTGTTGGCGGAGTCCCGATGTGTCCGGTGATTTCGTATGTGCAAAATTATGCACATATTGGGCCGCGTCAAGACATGTGTGAGTGTCCACACATGAAATCTAACCTGCTATTTTGCGGGCCAAACCTCGCGGAATTTACGGATCGCTTCTATGTGCTGGTCGTTCGATGTCATGCCGGCGGCCATGGTGCGGAAGGTTAGGTGAGTTGCGCCCATCGCCTGCCATTGTTCCGCTTCCGCGGCCCAGGCTTGCGAGCCGCGGTCGCCGGCCAGCACCGTGGCGTCGATGCCCAGCTTGTCGGGATCGCGCCCGGCTTCGCGCGCGCCGCCGCGGAAGAACTCGAAATGCTTCTCCGATTCCGGTCCCGGCGGGACGCGAGGGTTTGCAAACCAGCCATCGGCGACACGGCCGGCGCGTTTGATCGCCGGTTCGACGAAGGCGCCGATCCAGACCGGGATCGGTCTCTGCACCGGCAGCGGATTGATGCCGGCATCCGCGATCTTGTGAAACTCTCCTTCGAAATCGACCAGTTCATTGGTCCACAATTTGCGCATCACCTCGATCTGCTCAACCACGCGGCGGGCGCGGTTGCGGAAATTCTCGTGCAGTACGTCGAATTCCATCTCGTTCCAGCCGATGCCGACGCCAAG
This sequence comes from uncultured Rhodospirillaceae bacterium, assembly GCA_913044215.1. Classification (GTDB taxonomy): domain Bacteria; phylum Pseudomonadota; class Alphaproteobacteria; order UBA8366. Next base: position 6,119 of record CAJWOT010000036.1, read on the forward strand.
TCGCAGCCGGCCGCCGCTCAACAGGTCGAGCTCGGCGCACTGTTTGGCAACGAGCGCGGTCTGACGCTGCGGCAGGATCAGGATCGCGGTTGCCAGCTCGATGGATTTCGTCAGTGCCGCGACATAGGCGTAGAAGATCAGCGGCTCATGGAAGGCGTTGTCCCGGGTGTAGAAGGCGCGCCAATCGTCGGCGACCGCTTTGCCGGACTGGATGACGTGGTCGATCAGGGTCAGATGTTCGTATCCCATATCCTCGGCCGCCTGCACGAAATCGCGGATGGCGATGGGATCGTTGCCGATCTCCGTGGTGTGAATGGAAATGCCGACCTGCATGACTCGTCTCCTGCTGCCCCGTATTCTTGTGACGAGAACCTAAACCGAATGGCGGGGGAGAGGAAATATGGGAACGCTGCTCGAAGGCCATATCGCCGTGGTCACCGGCGCGGGATCGGGGATCGGTCGCGCGATCGCCAAGGGATACGCCGCGGAAGGCGCCAAGGTGATGGTCGCCGACATCAACGCGGCCGGCGCGTCGGAAACGGCGGCGATGATCGCAGATGACGGCGGTACGTCGGTTGACAGCGCCCTCGACGTCACCGACCGGTCGTCCTGTGCCGCGCTGGCGAACAAGGTCATGGCCGAATTGGGGCCAGCGTCAGTTTTGGTCAACAATGCGGGCATCGTCCGCCGGGCCCCCATCTCCGCTCAGGGTGCGGATCAGGATTGGGACGACATCATGAACGTCAACGCCACGGGGGTGTACAACGTCACCAAGGCGTTCCTCGATCCGCTTCGCGAGAACAAGGGCCGGATCGTCAATATCGGCTCGATCCAATCTTTCGTGCATACCGGCAATGCGGCGGCCTACACCGTGGCGAAGCACGGGGTGCTGGGGTTCACGCGGGCCTTGGCTGCGGAATTGGGACCGGACGGTATCCGCGTCAACGCCATCGGTCCTGGCTTGATCCGCACGCCGCTGAATGCCGAAAACCGGGCCAACACGGATATGGAGGCGCGCTTCGTCGCCCAAACCCCGCTGCGCCGCGCCGGCGAGGCGGAAGACATCGCGGGGCCGGCGATCTTCCTGGCGTCGGATATGTCGGGTTTCGTCACCGGCGCCTACGTGCCCGTCGATGGCGGGTATCTGACGCTGTAAGGGCAAAATCTGTGTCGTCCTCGGGCCGACCGCGCCGAACTACGCCGCAAGGTACTCCGTCGTGCAGCGCCGCAGCTCGCGCAATTTCGTGAGGTCGTAGGGGCGGCCGCGGTGCAGTGTGCATCTGTTGTCCCACATCACGACATCATGGTTCCGCCAGACATGGCGGTAGACGAATTCGCGCTGGGTCGCGTGCTCCAGCAGGTCGAGCAGCAGCATCCGCGCCTCCGCCGTGGGCAGGCCGCGGATTTCGCGCGTGTGCACGCCGATGAACAGTGTTTTGCGGCCGGATTCGGGGATCGTATCGACGATGGGCCAATCGACCGGAGGCAGCATGGCCATGCCTTCCGGGGTGAAATCGCCGCCGCCCAACATGTTGCGGGAATGAAAGGCCCAATGCTCGGCGACCAAGCCTTCAATCCGCGTTTTTGTCGTGTCCGGCAGCGCGTCATAGGCGGCACGCTGATCGGCGAACTCCGTCTCGCCGCCTTCGCCCGGTAAATCGATGCCGCACAGCACGGAATACTGCGCCCGTGGCTGTTTGAACGAGCTGTCGCTGTGCCATAGCTGGTTGGCGATCAAGGATACGTTGCGGGCGTTGTCCGCGGCGAGGACATTACCGTCGGCATCGATGTTGGCGAGATCGATGACGTCCGTGTTTTTCAGCCTTTGTTTGCGCTTCGAGGCCAGGGCGAGGCCGGGGTCGATGGGGCCAAAGGATTTGGTGAATACCGCGTGCTCGTCGTCGGACAGATCCTGGTCATGAAAGACCAAAACCGGATAGCGGGCCAACGCTGACTGAAGTTCCGCCAGCGTCTCTTTCCCGAGCGGCTTTCGAAGGTTGATGCCGCTGACTTCCACCGCCAATTCGGCGTGCAACGGGTTGAGGTGCAATGACATGTCGTCGCTCTAAAAAAATTGGATCGTCCGCGGCAAGTTTACATCGAAACCTGCTTGCCGCGCGCCTCGTTTATAGCTGCCCCGACGCCGTTGCCGTTGCCATCAACGCGTCATAGGCCCGGTCGTCATAGCGGCTGAGCAGGAAGGCGGGTGCGTAGTCGGGCAGTGGCGTGCCGGCGATGTGCGCGGCGAGCAGGTCACCGCCGGCCATCGCGGTCATGATGCCGAAGCCTGAAAAGGCGCCGCAGATAAAGGCGCCCTCAAGCGGCAGCGGGCCGACCAGCGGCCGGTTCTCCGGCGTCTTGGCGTAGTAGCCGCCATCGACATAGGGCCGCGGCATTTGATCGAAATATTCTGCGAGCCGCGGGATCACTGCCGACATGCCGCGAATGGTGATTTCCGGATAATTCGGGTCGTAGGGCACGGGCAGCACGAGGTCCGACGACCCACCTTCATAGGTCCAGTAGAGCAGCACGGTGTCGCCGGCACCCTCCGGCCGGCCATGGACTCCGGCAACGAACGGCTCGAGCAAAGCGCGAGTTTCCGGCGACTCGGCCAAGGCTTTGCGCTCCTCCGCAGACCAGGGCAGAGCGACTTCGTCGTTCCAGATAACGAGAGGGGCGTCGCGCGGCACCGCGTGGCGTGGGTCGCTGAAGGAAATCTTGACGTGGCCTTCCAGCGCGATCGGCAGCTCCAGTCCGCAAAGCCGGGCCAATGCTGGAGTGAAGGGGCCGGCCGCATTGACGAGGGCCGGCGTCGCGATCTCGGTCGTACCTGAGTCCGTCTCGACGGTGACGCCATTGATCCGGCCGCCGTTTGTATCCACCGCCGACAGGCTGCCGCGAAGTAAAGTGACGCCCGCGTCCCGCGCCTGGGTCAGCATCGTCATGCCGAGTTGTTGGGCGCTGAGCCAGCCGCAGCGCCGAGCATGGGCCACGGTTGTGGTGGTATCCGACAGGTAGGGGAACACCTGCTGGATCAAATCCGGATCGTCGAACAGGTCGACACCGTCCGGCTGGTCTTCGAAACCATGTGGCGGGGCAGGGACATACGGGGCGGCGCTCCCGATATGGTGGCGCAGGTCGCTGGCGCCGAGCGATGTCGTTTCCCGTGCCGCGTCGATCAACGCGGCGCCGTTCTCGGCCGTCGCGAACAGGTAGCCGCGCCGGTTCATCAGGAACGCGTTGTCGGTCTCGCGCGCGAGCTGCTCCAACAGGTCGATACTGCGGTTGGCGAAGGCGACCATGGCGTCGCCGGGTCCCGGCCACCAGTTGCGGTAGCATTCCGTAGATTTATCGCTGGTGAGCGTCAGCGGCGGCCGCTCGTCGACCAGCACGATGCCCTTGACGCCGTTGCGGACGGCGAGGTGGAAGGCGGCGGAAACACCGGCGATCCCGGCGCCGCAAATCACGATGTTGGCGGACTCTTTGGACATCGCGCGCAAGTAGCACAGATCGCCTGTCAGGGGCGATGAAATTCGCGGGCGCTTCGCTTGATCGATCCGGGGCGCTATAGTCGCCGCCAATATCAACGGCGCACATGCGCCGGACCATCAGGGAGCGATACCGATGAAGATGAAGGCCGCCGTTCTGCGCCGTTTCGATGCGCCGCAGCCATTCGCCGAAAGCAAGCCGCTGAGTATCGAAGAGGTCAATCTCGATCCGCCAGGCCCGAATGAAGTGCTCGTCAAGATCGCCGGCGCCGGCCTGTGTCACTCGGATCTGTCGGTGATGAACGGATCGCGTCCGCGGCCGGAGCCACTGGTCATAGGCCATGAGGGCTCGGGAGAGATCGTCGAGGTCGGCTCGGCGGTCACCGACATCGAAGTGGGCGATCACATGGTCTTCCAGTTCAGCCCGAGCTGCGGACGCTGCCGCCGCTGCATGGAAGGCCGGCCGCAGGTCTGCGAAGTGGGCGCCAAGGCCAAGGCCGCGGGTGACCTGATGGGCGGCGGCCGCCGTATCACGGATGCTGACGGCAATCGCATCGCACATCATACGGGTGTGTCCTGTTTCGCCGAGTATGCCGTGGCGGACCGCGGTTCCGTCGTCGTGATCGACAAGGATTTGCCGCTCGACGAGGCCGCGCTATTCGGCTGCGCGGTGATGACCGGCGTCGGGGCGGTGATCAACACCGCACGCATCCTGCCCGGCGACTCCGTTGCGGTGATCGGACTCGGCGGTGTCGGGCTGAACGGTATTCTCGGCGCCAAGCTGGCGGGGGCGGAGACGATCATCGCCATCGATATCGCCGACGATAAGCTGGGACTGGCCCGGCAGCTCGGCGCGACACACACGGTCAACGCGTCCGATGCGGACCATGTCGAGCAGGTGCGCGACCTGACCAATGGCGGTGTCGACTATGCGATCGATCTGGCCGGCGTGATCCCGGCGATGAAGACAGCCTATGAAGTCACCCGCTATGGCGGTTCCGTCGTGACCGCCGGTTTGTCTCCCTCGACGGCGGAGTTCTCCTTCATCCAGAGCAATCTAGTCTCGGAAGAGAAATCGATCCGGGGCAGCTATATGGGGAGCTGCGTGCCGGTGCGCGACATCCCGCGCTTCATCAGCCTGTACAAGCAAGGCCGCCTGCCGGTTGACAAGCTGATCAGCCGCAAGGTGTCGCTCGACGAGGTGAATGAAGGCTTCGACCGGCTGCAGAATGGCGAGACGATCCGCCAGATTTGCCAGCCGCATATGTAGTTTGGGACCGCAACCATGAAGACGATGCAGCAGGCGGTCGGCAACCTGTCGCGCCTGCAGGACATAATCGAGTCGAGCGACTTCGACGCGGTCGTCGCGGTATCGCCGGAGAACGTACTCTACACCAGCGACGTCTTCATCTCGACCATGGTCGATATCCGCGACCGGTTGGCGCTGGTGGTCTGGGCCAAGGGTAAAGACCCCGTCTTCGTGCTGTGTCAGGTCGAGGAAGGCTATGTGCGGCAGGAAAGTTGGATCCAGGACATCCGCACCTACAAGGAGTTCGTGACCTCGCCGGTCGACGTGCTGGCCGATGTGCTCGAAGAACTGGGCCTTGTGAATGGCCGTGTCGGGATTGAAACGGAATATTTCGGCGTCCACTATCACCAGAAGCTGATGGGGCGGCTGCCGAACCTGACGCTGGAGGCCTGCGACATGCTGTTTGCCCGGGCCCGCATGATCAAATCGCCGCGCGAGCGGGAGATCATGACCGAAGCCTTCCGCGGCACCGAGAAGGCACTCATGGAGACCTATGCCGCGACGCAGGTGGGCGACAGCGAACGCGACATGGCGTTCCGGCTATGCGACGGCATCATGCGCTCGGGTGCGGAGAAGGTCGCCTTCTGTCATATCAATGCCGGCCCGAATACGGGCTTCCCGCATATGGATCCATCTGGCAACACGGTGAAGCCGGGCGATATCCTAAAGGCGGATACGGGTGGCTTTTATCAGCGCTACTATTCCAATGTCGGGCGCACCGCGAAGATGGGAAAGCCGACCGACGAGGATTTGTCCTGGTGGGGAAAGCTGCGCGATATCCATCACCGCATCATCGACATGGTGCGACCGGGCAATACGGGCGCGCAGCTCTTCGCGGAAGCGACGCGCTTGCACGAGCAGCACAAAATCCCGTTTCCCTATGCCCATAACGGGCATGGCATCGGGCTGTTCATCCACGAGCATCCGCTGATCAGCCCACATGACAACACACCGTACGAAGCCGGCATGATGACCACGGTCGAGACCCGCGTGCGCTGGGTCGGCAAGGTCGGCTACCACATGGAAGATCTCATCGAAGTGACGGACGGGGCGCCGATCCTGCGGTCCGACTATTTCGACAATGAGGAAATTTTCGTCGTCTGAGAGGAACCCAATGTCAGATCAAATGCCCGCCCTGAGTCTTGCCGCCGTCCCCGGCCGCCGCAAGACGACCCTGGAACTCGCTGCCGAGATCGAACGGCGCGGCTTCACTGGTATCTACTGTCCCAGCATGTTCGACGGTCTGGCGCTTTGCGAGGGCATCGCCTTTGCGACGAGCGAGATTCCCTTCGGTACCTCGGTGACGCCGATCTATACGCGGCCGGTGCTCGACTACGCGCACACGGCATCGTTCATCCACGAGGTCTCCGGCGGCCGGTTCAGCTTCGGCATCGGCATCAGCCACGGCCCGTCGATGGCGCGCATGGGCAAGAGCTTGGGTAAGCCGCTCACCGACACAAGGAATTTCGTCGCGGAGTACAACGCTATCGAACGGATTGGCGAGAAACCGCCGCTGGTGCTGGCGGCTTTGCGGAAGAAGATGATCGCCCTGTCGGCAGAGATTGGCGACGGTATGGTGTTCGCCAACGGTGCGCGCTCGCATATGGGCGAGTCGCTGGCGGCCCTGCCGGACGGCAAGCGTGATGACGCGGATTTCTACATCGGCAACATGATCCCGACCTGCATCTCCGACGATATCGAAGCTGCGAAAGCGACGAACCGGCGCACCCTGATCGGCTATGTGCAACTGCCGAACTATCAGAACTACTGGCGCGAAGCGGGCTATGTCGAAGAAATGGACGCCATCGCCGCGGCCGTGGAAGCGGGCGAGAAGGACCGTATCCCTTCGCTGATGAGCGACAAATGGCTCGCCGACACGACGTTGTTCGGCTCCGTGTCGGATGTCATGGATGGCGTAGCGGCCTGGCGGGAGGCCGGGATCCGGACGCCGATTCTGGTCCCGTCCTCCGCCGCCGGCAATCAAATGAAGGCGTTCGAGGAAATGTTTGCCGCCTACGCCTGATCGTCAGTTACTTGCGTGACTCGTAAAGCGTGATCAGCTTCACCGCGTTGACCGCCTGCATGCGGCCGATCGGTCCCGAGCTGTAGGTCGAGGTCAGCACCGTGCCGTTTTCGTCGAGAATGAACTCGGACGGCTGAATGATGCTGCGCCGATCTTCCCACCAGGATTCGAGTTTGGTCGCGTCCTCGCGCGTCACGCCATGCCCGACCGGGAAGGACAGGCCGCTGGCGATTTCGCTCGCTTTTTCGATATCGTCGACACTGGCCGCATAAAACTCCGCATCCAGCACGTCGAGGTTTTCCAGTTCCTTTTCGAAGTCGGCCAACTACCGACGGCAGTAAGGTCACCAGTGGCCGCGATAGAACAGAACGATACTGTAGTTCGATTTCTGGTCGCCGGGCAGGTTCAACGTGGAACCGCCGACGAGGTTCAAGGTGATATCCGGGAAACTGTCCCCGGCATCCAGTTTGTGCGCCACAGAAATCCCTGCTTATTTGGTACAATCTGGGACGTCTTTACGCAGATCGTTTGCGTGCACGCAATTGGCGAATTCGCGACGGTCGCCAACAAGCCCGTCCTGGTCTAAAACCAGGGATCCGACCGAGGAGGAAGCCCATGGCGAACGGTAGCGAATTGGTGGTCTCGGCCATCCAGATCACGGCGGTGGATGGCGAGTTGGCCGCGACCCAGGAGAAGGTATCCCGGTTGCTGGATCAGGCGGGCGAACGCGGCTCGGACCTCGTCGTGCTGCCGGAGGTCTGGACCGGTCTCGCCTACAGCGAGAGCGAGCTGTACCGCGAAACCGCGGAGACAATTCCCGGACCCAGCACCGATCTGCTGGCCGTGAAGGCGAAGGAATACGGCATGTATGTGGTCGGCTCGATATACGAGCGCGGCAACGACACCTTCTACAATTCCTCGCCGCTGATCGACCCGGAAGGCCAGATTGTCGGCAAGTATCACAAGACCCATTTGTTCGATGCGCCCGACCGAGTCGACATCAAAAGCGGCATCCGCGAGTCGGACAAGGTGAAGGCTGGGGACGAACTGCCGGTTTTCGATACGGGCATTGGCAAAATCGGCGTGTCCGTCTGTTCCGACCTGCGCTTTCCCGAGGTCTACCGGGTGCTCAGCCTGAAGGGGGCGCAGATCATCGTCTGCGCTTCGGCCTTCCTCAGCCCCCGTATCGATCACTGGGAGTTTTTCCTGCGTGCGCGGGCGGCGGAGAACCAAGCCTTCGTCGTCGCCTCCGGGCAATATGGCACCGAGCCTAAATCCGGGATCGGGTTCGTCGGCCGCAGCATGGTCGTCGACCCGTGGGGCGTGGTCATCGCGACGGCGCCGGACACCGAGTGCTGCATCACCGCGACGATCGATTTGGATTTTATCGACGAAATTCGCGGCCGCTACCCGCTGATGGACCAGCGCCGGCCGTCGCTCTACGGCATCATCGGCGAGGAAAGCCGATAGCGGGCGGTCAATTGGGCCATTCAATTCCGTGAGAACGGTTCGGAAAGCGGTGTTCTGCACGTCACGAACAATTTGTCGCGCACCCGCGTGCGGTGGATCGGGGAGGGCCGGATCAACGGCGATTTCACTGCAGGGAGACTGATCGAACTGGGCAATCAGTCATCGATATCGTCAAGGTAGGATCTCGGCGATGATGACGGCCCCGACGTCCTCGGCGAACGGCAAATCGAATTGACGATCAGCAGCAAGGCGCTGGGCAAGCTCTCGCTCGGGTAGGGCGATACCGCGAGCGAGGATACGGCAGGCGCCGATCTATCCGGCACCGCCATGGCGACGGTGACGGGCGATCCGTTTCTGCTGGCGGGTGGTGAGACATTCCAGGTGAACGGCGCCCCGCTGGGCCGCACCATTCGGACCGTCTTCGACACATTCGGCGGGGCGGGACGCCGCGACCGCATACGCTACGACACGCCGAAATTCGCCGGACTAACCGTCTCGGTCTCGCACCATAATGGCGATAGCTGGGACGCCGGCCTGCATTACGGCGCGACGATCGGCGGGGTGAAGATCGCCGCAGGCCTGGGTTATGCCGATGACGAGAGCCGTAACGACGAGAAGACTTTTGTCGGGTCGCTGGCCGTTCTGCTACCGATGGGACTGAGTTTCGCGATCGGCGGCGAGACCTACGGCAAAATCGGTTATCGGTTCCACGTATTCGAGCTCGGAGAAACGCGCCTGGCGGTTGAATATAGTGAAGTGAACGATCGCGCCGTCGTAAACGAAAGGACGACCTATTACGGCGCGGGGGTCGTCCAGGTGCTCGAGCCGCTGGGCGCGGAATTGTATTTCTCCTACCACAACGCCGAACTCGATTTGGCCGGCGCCAACGACCCGGATGATATCGACATCGTCACGGCCGGTGCGCGGTTCAAATTTTAGTCGCTGGTATTTTCGATGGTTCCCGTAAATTGACCCCGCAATAACAGGTAATTACGGTGCACGCCTTGTCGCAACGCATATTCCGGCTTCTAGGAGACACACCAAATGCTGCTCGCCTGTGAAAATATCGACCGGCTGCAATGTATGGAGCTGCAGGGCAGGGCGCTGCCGCGCGGGGTGAAGGCGGGCTTGTACGACCTCGCCCGCGCCGTGCATGACGAGCCGCTCGTGCTGGCGGCGGCCCGCATGCTGAACGAGGGGCCACGGCATATCGGCATCGTTACGGGCGCGGCGGTACCGGTCCACATGCCGGTCGGCGAGAATGATGGACCGTATGGCGCCGTCGTATTGGCGCGAGCATTGATGCGGCTTGGCCATTGGGTGTCGATCTACACTGATGCCATGGCGGCCGCCCCGTTGCAGGCCCTGATAGCGCGATATGAGATCGATGTGCCGATCGTGGAGCTAGAAATCAACGATCTGAAACAGCAGACGGCGATCGCGGGGGACCTGGATGTGGCCGTGGCGATCGAACGGCTGGGCGGCAATCCTAACGGTATCAATTATGGCGCGACGGGTGTGTCGCGCGCCGAGTTTCGTTGCAATGTGGATCATATCTTTCGGACCGCAACCGAGTTGGGCAAGCCGACTCTCTCGATCGCGGATGGTGGCAACGAAATCGGGTTCGGCAAGATCTATGACGCGCTGTGCGAGCGCATGCCGGAATATAATTACAAGGACCGAACGCCGTGCGGGGGCGGGGTCTATAGCGTGGTCCCGACCGACGTGTTGGTCGTGGCGACCTCTTCGAACATCGGCTGTTATGGCGTCGTGGCGGCACTCGCCCTGTTGCGGGAAGACCTGTCGCTCTGCCACACGCCGGAGGAAGAACGGGCGCTGGAATATATCGGCATCGGACTCGGCCTGACCGATGGCGGGACGGGGCGGCAGATCGCAGCCGTCGACGGCGTTCCCGTGGAGGACAACGCGGCGATCGTCCATCTCATGCGCAGTTCGGTCGAAAGGGTGCTGCAAACGGCTCCGGAACGCGGCTTTTAATGGTGATATAGGCCGCCTTACATCAGTTTCTTGATGATGTCGTAGATGCCGTAGACCAGAATGCCGCCCGCGGCACCGGCGGCGGCGTAGGCGACGCCGGTCATGACCGACGAGTCGGCCGGGATGTAGCCCGCATGGTAAAGCCCCGCGACGACCGCAATGCCTGCGGCGGCGCAGAGGCCGCGTCCCGCTCCCGACCGGTTCGACTTCAGGAAGATGGACTTCGCGTCCTTTCTGGGCGGCGTTTCAGTCACTGCGGCAGATGGCCGGATTTGACATAGAAGGTGGCCCCGTTTTCGGTGAAGGGCTCGAGCGTGCTTCCATGCAGCATACGGAGCCAGTTCCCTTTCCCGTAGACGTCGTTTTCGTCCTGCAGGGTGCCATTGATCACAAAGATTTCCTCGCTGCCCGGATGGTTGTGCGCCGGAAAGCGCACGCCGGGCCCGGCACGGACCAGACGCACCGTTTCAGGATAGCGGTCGCTGCTGTAGAGCGGCAGACTCTCAACGCCATCGATGGCGTGCGGTTGCCAGCGCGCCGCATTCGTATCGATCGTTACTTGCGGCCGATCGACGCCGGGATACTGGCACAGCTTGACGAACAGCGTGCAGCCGTCTGCCGAGCGCGGCGCATGGCGGAACCCTTCGGGGTTGAGGAGAAAGGTTCCGGCCGGATAGTCGCAATGTTCGTCCGAGAAAATACCGTCCAGCACAAGAATTTCTTCGCCGTCCGGATGGCCGTGCGGCGAGAAGGCGCTGTTCGAATCATAGCGCACCAGCGAGGTCACGTGACCCGATTCCGCGTTGTCGCCAAAATGCTCCAATCGTTTGCGCCACACCGTCGCGCTTGGACTCGCCTGCCATGCCATTTCGGTGGTCTGCTGCATGGCGGGCAGGCTGAGGTCGCTATTGACGCCACTTGCGCTCATGTCTTTGTTTTTCCTGGTATTAATCTTGAATTGTACGGTTAACGCGATTTCAAATCTTTTTAGCGAAGCTTGAAGCTGACGATGGTTATACCGAGTTTAGCTCATAAGTCGGTATCGGTGGAGCCCATCGGTGCACCGGTTGCACGGAAGAAGAAGCATCTGCGAGGTATGATTAACCCTGTTGTAAATCCGCTGGCCCCAGCCTGATCCGGACGCGGTGAGTCGATATGCGAAACGGTTGCCAAGAAATTCTTGGCCTCGCGGCATTTGTGCTCATGTCGCTGACCCCATACCAGGTGTCGGCGCAATCGGATGAACTGACGCGGAACTACCAGAGAGGGTCTTCTTTTTTCGAAGCCGGCATGTACAAGGCGTCGGCGCCGTATTTCGTGAAAGCTTTGGAACTGAGCGAGGCCGAATACGGCCATCAGCCTTTCTCCATTTCCATTGCGCCTTGACCGACCGAAGCAGTCACCGACGCGTCATATTCTGCCGGAGAAAAGCCGATGGCGTAATGATTGATCGGCGGCCGGGCTTCTCCCGCCGGGGCGCGCAGTCTAAGATTGGCAACAGGTTCTGTTCGCGAATTGAAGGGTTTTGCGCCTCAATTTCGAGTTTCGCTTTGCGTGAAACAGGTTTCGGAAACGTAAGCCGGACCGGCGCATGTCGTAGAGAAAAATCATGTACAGATTGGGCATCGACGTTGGCGGAACCTTTACCGATTTCACATTGCTGAATGCCGAAACCGGGATCGCGACGCACTACAAAGCGCCTTCAACCCCGCACAATCCTGCGGAATCCATAGGCGCTGGAATTCCCGTAATCCTGGCGGAAGCTGGGGTGGAGGGAAGCGCGCTCCGGTTTCTGGGGCATGGTACGACCGTGGCGACCAATATGGCGATCGAGCGCCGGGGCGCGCGGACGGGGCTGATCACCACCAAGGGATTCCGGGATGTCATCGAAGTCGGCCGGCAATTGCGGCCCCATCTCTACGATTATGCCCAAACCAAACCGAAAGCATTGGTGCCACGAAGGCGGCGGCACGAGGTCGATGAGCGGCTGACTTACGATGGTACCGTCAGGCGGACCTTTGACGACGAATCGGCGCAAGCCGCGGCAACAGCGCTGGCGTCCGCGCAGGTCGACGCGGTGGCGGTGTGTTTCCTGCACAGCTACCGGGAACCGGATCATGAACGCCGCATGCGCGGCATTCTCGAGGCCGCCTTGCCCGACGCCTATATTAGCCTGTCTTCCGACGTCCTGCCGGAATTCCGCGAATATGAACGCATGTCGACGACGGCTCTGAATGCCTATCTCGGGCCGGCGATGGCGGACTATCTGGAAGCTTTTTTCGAGTCGGTCACGGCGTTGGCCCCACAGCTCGAGCCCTACACCATTCACTCCAATGGCGGGCTGATGACGGCGAAGACCGTGCGCGACTACCCGGTACGGACGTGTCTGTCCGGTCCCGCAGCGGGGGTTGTCGGGGCGTCGGAGACCGCGCGCGCCGCCGGTCACGCGCATATCATCACCTATGATGTTGGGGGCACCAGCACCGATATTTCCGTCGTGCGGGATGCGAAGCCGACCTTCACCTCTGACCGGCAGGTGGCCGGCTTTCCGGTGCGCACGCCGATGCTCGATATCCATGTCATCGGGGCCGGCGGCGGCAGCATCGCTTGGTTGGACGAGGCGGGTGGACTGAAAGTCGGACCCCGCAGTGCTGGCGCGGTTCCGGGGCCGGTCGCCTACGGGTTGGGCGGGGAAGAGCCGACTCTGACCGACGCCAATCTGGCCCTGGGGCGTCTCAACCCGAAAGGGTTGCTGGAAGGCGCCATGCCGATCGATATCGACGCCGCAAAGAATGCGATCGCCACGAAGGTTGCGGTGCCGCTGGGGCTAAGCGTGGACGCGGCGGCGAACGGCATGCTGGAGATCGCCGTTGCCAATATGAGCCGCGCCATCCGGTCCGTGACGACGGAACGCGGCTACGACATGGGGGACTTCGCGCTGTTCGCCTATGGCGGGGCGGGGCCGCTGCATGCCGCCGACCTGGCGGTCGAATGCCGCATTCCCCGGATCATCGTCCCGGAAGCGCCGGGCACCATGTGCGCCCGCGGTATCTTGCTTTCGGACATCCTGCATGACCTGGTGCGCAGCGCCATCGCCCCCGCGGACGCGGCGGGATGGCAACGTGTGTGCAGCCTGTTCGAGGCGATGCGGCAAGAGGGTGAAGACCGGTTGTCGCGTGATGATGTGGCATCGGCGGACCGGGAGTATCGTTATTTTATCGATGCCCGCTATGTCGGTCAGAACCATGAGGTGCGGGTGGCGATGGACCGCATCGATGAAGACAATTTCGAGAGCTTCCTGCGCGGCTTTGCGGACCGTCACACGCAGGAATATGGCTACGACATTCCCGACCGGGCGGTGGAAACGGTGAATTGCCGCGTGCAGGCAATCGGCCGTGTGGTGCGGCCGGAGGCGCGGTCCGCGGGGCGGGAAGGCGCGCTGTCGGATGCGCTGGTTGAGCACCGGTCCGCCAATCTCGCCGGGGATTGGGTCGATGCGCCGGTCTATCGCCGCGAGGCGGTGCCGCTGGGCGTCGCGATCGACGGTCCGGCGATCGTCGAAGAGATGAGCGCAACGACCATTGTGTTGCCGGCGCAGCGTGCGACGGTTGATGAGCAGGGAAACATCATTATCGAGACGGGATTATGAGCCAGACATTCGATCCGGTGGCCGTCGAGGTCTTCAGCAACCGCCTGCTGTCGATCACCGAGGATATGGGCAACACGTTGATCCGCTCCTCCTTCTCCACAAACATCAAGGAACGCCGGGACTGCTCCGTCGGGTTATTCGACGGCAACGGTCGGCTGATCGCGCAGGCTTCCCACGTGCCGCTGCATCTGGGCTCGCTGATGGGCGGCGTCCAGGCGGTGCTGGAGACCTATTCGACGCAGGAGATGGGCGCGGGCGACGCGTTCATCTGCAACGATCCCTATCTGGCGGGCGGCACCCACATGCCGGACATCTCGATCGTCTCGCCCGTCGTGATCGACGGCGCGGTGCGTTTCTTTACCGCCAATATCGCGCATCATTCCGATGTCGGCGGCGCGGTGCCCGGATCGATCTCCGGTTCGGCGCGGACGGTCTTCGAGGAAGGCATCCGTATCCCGCCCATTCGCGTGGCGGAAGGCGGCACGATCAGTGACGATGTCATGCGCCTGGTGTGCAGCAACACGCGCGAGCCGGACGAGCGCGCGCTCGACCTGCAGGTCCAGGTCGCGACCAACGCGCGCGGAACGGAGCTGCTGGTGGAGCTGTGCGCCCGATCCGGCTTGCAGGCCGTGCTCTCAGCGGTCGACGATCTGCTCGCCTATACAGGCCGTCGGCTGCGCAACCGGATCGCACAGCTGACCGACGGCGCCTATCGCTGCACCAGCTACCTGGACGATGACGGGCAGGGCGGGGATCCGGTGCCGATCACGGTGACCGCGCATGTGGACGGCGAGGCGCTGACACTCGATTTCGAAGGCACCAGCCCGCAAGCCCGCGGTGCGATGAACGTGCCGGAAAGCGCGCTGCGCGCCACCGTTTACTATTCGGTCAAGACCTTGCTGGACCCGAACCTGCCTCCCAATGGCGGCATGTTCGAGGCGATCGAGATTACTGCGCCCGAGGGCTGCCTGGTCAATCCGTGCCATCCGGCTGCGGTCGGCGCGCGCAGCATCACCTGCAACAAGGTGGCGCGGGCGATCTTCGGCGCTTTCGCGCCGCTGCTGCCGGATGAAGCGGTGATGGCGGCCGGGCACGACTCGATCCCGGCCATCGTCTTCTCGGGCGAGCGGCGCAACGGCGCCGGCCCCTTCGTTTATCTGGAAACGGTCGGCGGCGGTTCCGGCGCGCGCGCCGACTCCGACGGCATGGACGCGGTGCATGTGCATCTGACCAACACGTCGAACCTGCCGGCGGAGGCGCTGGAGCACGAATATCCGCTGCTCGTCGACGAGTACGCGCTGGTCCCCAATTCCGGCGGCGCCGGCACGCAGCGCGGCGGGGTCGGGATCGCACGGCAGATCAGCGCCATGCAGGACGACATCATCTTCTCGATCCGTTCCGACAGCCATGTCATCGGCGCGCCCGGCGTATTCGGGGGCAGCGAGGGCGGGACTGCGGATCTGATCCGCAATGCCGATGGGCCGGATCGGGAGTCCTTGTCCTCGAAGGTTTCGCACATCGAGATGCGGATGGGGGAATCGATGCGGCTGGAGACCGCAGGTGGCGGCGGCTATGGCGCCCCGGCAGAGCGGACGTTCGCCGCGCTCGCGACAGACCTCCGCGACGAGTTGGTGTCAAAAGAGAAAGCGGAACGGGATTACGGGGCCGAGATGGTCCGCCGCGCCATGGCAGAGACGGAAGGAGAATTGGAATGACCGAACCGTTGGTCAAGCTGGAGTATGACGATCGCGGCGAGGCCGGCCGGATCGCCTGGGTGACGTTCAACAATCCAGCGAAGCGCAACGCCCTGGGCCTGGCGGGTAAGCAATTGTTCGTCGAGGTGATGACAGGCTTGAAGCATGACGAGAGCCTGCGCGCCGTGGTTTTGACGGGGGCGGGGGACAAATCCTTCGTCGGCGGCACCAACATCGCGGAGATGGCGGAATTCGATCTGGCCAAAGCGGAGAGTTCTTCGACGTGGACGCACCGGGTTTGCGACGCCGTCCGCCAGTTTCCCGTTCCCGTCATCGCCCGCATCAATGGCTACTGTTTCGGTTCCGGGATGGAAATCGCGGCGTGCGCCGACATGCGCGCCGCCGCCGACCACGCCAAGTTTGGCATGCCGGAAACCCGGCACGGCATCCCTTCCGGCATGGAGGCGTCCGTTCTGCCGCGCCTGATCGGCTGGGGCAAGGCCTGCGAGCTGGTGCTGACCGGCGACCATATCGATGCCGAGGAAGCCTACCGCATCGGTTATCTGGAACGGCTCGTGCCGATGGCGGAGCTGGACGATGCGGTGGAACGCTGGATCACGTCGCTGCTCGCCTGCGGCCCGCGCGCGGTGCGCATTCAGAAGCGGCTGATCATCGACTGGGACCGCATGTCACCGACCGACGGCGCCCGCGCCGGCATCCAGGCCTATGTCGACGCCTACCGTACGGACGAACCGAAACGGCTCATGACGGCGTTCGTGAACCGGAAACGGTGACCCGATCTAATCGCCGTCGAGCTGCAGCGCCTTTAGGGCCGCTTCACGTAGTTTGACTTTCTGCGGCTTGCCGCTGACGGTCATCGGGAATGCGTCCATGCTTACGACATGGCGTGGGACCTTGAAGCGGGCGAGCTTGCCCTCGCAGTACTGTGCGAGATCGTCCTTGGCGATTTCATGGCCTGGCTTGGGGATCACGCAGGCGTAGGCGACCTCGCTCAAACGCGCGTCGGGCACGCCGACGATCTGGATTTGCTCGCCCGGAGCGACGGCGATCCGGTCGCGGGATCGATCACTTTGAAGTCGATGCCCGGCAGGGGATAGCCCGAAGTCTCCCACGCATCT
>CAJWOT010000037.1 GCA_913044215.1 uncultured Rhodospirillaceae bacterium
GCCGGCTTCACAAACGCTATCCCGAACTGACGCTGGAACTGCGTACGGGGAATCCGCAGCAGCTCGCCCGTGCCGTCCTTGAAGGTAAGTTAGATGCCGCCCTCGCGGCGGAGCCGCTTGCGGATGCGCCGTTCGAGAAGGTGCCGGTTTACAACGAAGAACTCGTTCTCATCGCCGCGGCCGACCAGCCGCCGATCGAGTCGGCGGGAGATGGCGCGCCGGGGACACTGCTCGCCTTCGAAATCGGCTGTCCGCACCGCAAGCGTCTGGAAGACTGGTTCAGCGGCCAGGAGGAAATGCCGGAACGCATCATCGAACTGAGCTCCTACCACGCCATGATCGGCTGCACGGCGGCCGGCATGGGAGTCGCGTTGCTGCCGAAGAGCGTGCTGGACGGTTTCGCGGAAAAGAAACGCTTGAGCGTCCATCCACTGCCGCCGGGACAGGATCATGCCCAGACCATGCTGTTCTGGCGCAAGGGTGCGCGCTCGCCCAAGATCGACGCGCTGATCGAGGTGCTGAGGGAAACCGCGACGGATTGACGCGAACCTTGAGCGCTCTCTCAAAATAGCGAACACTGTTGGGCCCGAATGCAAAAAGGGTCTTCGCATGGATCTCCAACCCTTGTTCGAACCGTCTTCCGTTGCCGTGCTGGGGGCATCGACCCGGCCGTCGGTCGGGGGCGACATGATCGAGACATTGAAGCGGTTCGGGTTCGCCGGCGGGATCTATCCGGTCAATCCGAAATACGACACACTGCTCGACCTGCCTTGCTATCCTACCCTGACCGACCTGCCGGCGGCGCCGGACATCGTGGCCTTTTGTGTGGGTCCAGGGCGAATCCCGGAAAATTTTCGCCTATTGCCGGATATCGGGGCCAAGGCGGCGGTGATCTTCGGTGGCGGCTACGCGGAAGAGGGCGAAGCCGGACAGAAGATCCAAGCAGAAATTGTCGACATCTGCCAAAAGGGCGGCATCGCGCTGTGCGGTCCGAACTGCATGGGGGTGATCAATCCGACTTATGGCAGCGCAACCTATCTGCAGCTCGCGCGAGAGCCGGATGCCATCAGGGGCAATGTCGGACTAATCTCGCAAAGCGGCTCGATATGCATCAGCCTGCTGTCGGATGTACGGCGCTTCGGGTTCAGTCTCGTCGCGTCCTCCGGTAACGAAGCGGTCGTATATGCCGCCGACTATCTCGAATTCATGGTCGATCACGACGCGACCAAAGTCATCGCCATGTTCACCGAAACGATCGCCGATCCGGAACGCTACGTCGCGGCGCTGGACCGCGCCGCGGACAAGGGCAAACCCGTCATCGTTCTCAAGGTCGGCAAGGCGGAGCGGTCGCGGCAGGCCATTACCACGCACACCGGTGGCCTGGCCGGCGACGCCCGCATGTTCTCGGAAGTGCTGCGCGCCCACCGCGCCATCGAGGTCGACGATCTGGACGAATTCGTGGAAACCATCGCCACATGCCAGGGCACACCGCGTCCGCACGGCAATCGTCTCGGCGTTATCACAAGCTCCGGCGGCATGGCGGAGCTCATCCTCGACCGCGCCGATGACACAGGGCTGCAATTGCCGGCGCTGCCAGAGGCCGATATGCAGGAAGCCGTGCGCGTGATCGGTGCCGTGTCCGGCGACGGCAATCCGCTCGACGCCTGGGGCAATGGTGATTTCAACAAGAACACACCGCACGGGCTGAAGGTCGTGCGCGAGTCGGACGCCAACGACGCCGTGGTTCTTTGCTACGACAATGACGACAACGCACCGCTCGGCTACATCGAAACCCTGATGGCGCGGGCGAAGTTTCTGCGCGAGTCTGCCGGGCAATCGGACAAACCGCATTATCAAATGACCATGCGCCCCGGCCTGCGCATCGAGGACCAGATCCCGTTGCTGAGGGAAGCCGGCGTACCAACATTGTTCGGCGTCCGCCAAGGGTTGCAGGCAATCGACCGGCTGAGCCGCTGGACCTGCGGCGGCCTGCCGGCACGGTCGCCGGCTCAAACGCTTGATGCGGCCGCTTTCGATTTTGCCGGGCGCAAGACAGTGAACGAGCACGACAGCAAGCAGCTGATCGCGCGTTTTGGCGTCCGCGTTACCGAAGAACGGATCGTGGCGAGCGCCGCAGAGGCCGTCGAAGCCGCGCGATCAATTGGCTTTCCTGTCGTTATGAAAGCCGCGTCCGACGATATCGCGCACAAGACCGAACACGGGCTGGTGAAAATCGGTCTTGCCGACGACGGGGCGGTCGAAGCGGCCTGGGCCGACCTCCAATCGGTCCTCGCCGGGCTCGACGCACGGTCCGACATTCTGGTGCAGGAGATGGTTTCCGACGGCATAGAAGTGTTCGCCGGCGTGGCCTACCATGAGGGCTTCGGCCACGCATTGGCCTTCGGCATGGGCGGTATTGAAATCGAAGTCACTCGCGACTTCGCACTGCGTATGCTGCCGCTGCGCGACGGCGATGCCGAAGCGATGATGGGTGAAATTCGTGCCGCCGCCCGTCTCGGCCCATTGCGCGGGCAACCCGGCGCCGACACGGCAAGCATTGCCGCGGTCCTATACGCCCTGTCCGACCTCGTCGCGAGCGCCGGGCCAACGATCCGTGAGATCGACCTCAATCCCATCAAGGTTCTGCCCGAGGGCCAAGGCTGCGTCGTCGTCGACGCGCTCATCGTCCCGGCATCAAAAGGAGAGTAGACATGAGCGAGGAATTGGTCCTCTACGAAACCGACGAGAAGGTCGGCATCATCACGATCAACCGTCCGGAGAAGCTGAACGCGGTCAGCCCGGAACTGCGCGGCAAGCTGTGCGATGCCTTCGCGCAGGCCGATGCGGACGAAACGACCAGCGTCGTCGTGCTGCGCGCCAACGGGCGCAGCTTCTGCGTCGGCTACGACATCAACACCGGCGACCCGGAAAAGGAGAAGAACCGCCACGACGCGATGAAGTGGCACGATTCTCTGACCAACGACATGGCGTTCGAATTCGCCCCCTGGGATATGCGCAAACCGGTCATCGCTTCGGTGCAAGGCCACACGCTGGGCGGCGGTTGCGAACTCACGATGTTCTGCGACATCACGATCGCAGCGGACAACGCCCTTTTCGGCGAACCTGAGATCCGCTTCTCCAATGTCGGACCGGCGATCATCATGCCGTGGATCATCGGCTTTAAGAAGGCGCGTGAACTGCTGTATTTCGGCGATATGATCGATGCGGAAACGGCGGAACGGCTGGGCATGGTAAACCATGTCGTGCCGCTCGACGAACTCGAAGCCTTCACGATGAATTTCGCCAAGCGCATGACCTTGATTGCACCGGAAGCGCTGGAAAAGACCAAGTTGGCAATCAATCGTGGGGCCGATTGCGGCGGCTTCCGCAACGCGATGCAGGCCGGCCTCGACATCGTCGCGCCGATTTACGCCGCGAAGACGGAGGTCGGGTTGCAGTTCACCGAAATACGCCTCAAGGACGGTCTACCCGCCGCCCTGAAATGGCGCCGCGAGCAGTTCGCACAGTACGAATAGGCCGATCCAACGGCGCTGGTGAGGCCATCAACGCTATGCTATCCAACGGCAAAATGACCAGTTAGGGAGAGCCTTGATGGCCGAGATGCTGTGGCAGCCCTCCGCCAAGCGGATCGCGGATGCGAACATGACCGCGTTCCGACAGGCGGTGGAGAAACAATGGGGCGTCGAGCTGCCCAATTTCGCCGCGCTGCACGCGTTCTCGCTCGACGAAATGGAAAAGTTCTGGCTAAGCGTGCGCGACTTCTGCGATGTGCGGGCGGAAAGTTGGGGCGACCGGGTACTGGTCGATGGCGACAAGATGCCCGGCGCCAAGTTCTTTCCCGATGCGCGGCTGAACTTTGCGGAGAATCTGTTGCGTCGCCGTGACGATAGCCCAGCATTGATCTTCCAGGCCGAGGACCAGGTCAAACGCCGGATGAGCTGGGCTGAGCTCTACGGCGCGGTTTCGGTGCTGGCGCAGGCGCTGCAGGATCTGGGCGTCGGTCCGGGAGACCGCTGTGCCGGCTTCGTTCCCAACACACCGGAAACCGTCGTCGCCATGCTGGCGGCGACCAGTCTCGGCGCAGTCTGGACCTCTTGTTCGCCTGACTTCGGGGTGAATGGCGTGCTCGACCGGTTCGGCCAGACGAAACCGAAAATCCTCTTTACGGCAGATGGTTACCACTACAACGGCAAATCGCACGACTCGTTGGGCCGCGTCGCCGAATTTACCGCCGATCTGACGACGGTCGAGAAGATCATCGTTCTACCGATGCTGAGCGACGCGCCCGACCTGTCCGACCTCGCCAACGCCGTCACCCTGGCCGAGGCGACCGCACCTTATACGCCGGGTGAGATCGCCTTCACCCAAATGCCGTTCAACGATCCGCTCTACATTATGTATTCGTCCGGCACGACCGGGAAACCGAAATGCATCGTGCACGGCATCGGCGGCGCGCTGATCACGCATATGAAGGAACACATCATCCATTGCGATGCCAAGCCCGGCGACCGCGTGTTCTATTTCACGACATGCGGCTGGATGATGTGGAACTGGCTTGTCACGGCCTTGGCGGCGGAGGCGACGCTGATCCTCTATGACGGCGCGCCGACCTATCCGGACGCCAATGTACTGTTCGACCTGGCCGACGAAACCGAGATGACCCTGTTCGGCACGTCGGCCAAGTTCATCGACGCGCTGGCAAAGTTCGGCCTCGACCCGGCCAGCACGCATGACCTGTCGACGGTTCGGACCATGACCTCGACTGGCTCCGTCCTGGCGCCGGAAGGGTTCGACTATGTCTACGAGCATGTGAAGAAGGACATCTGCCTGTCCTCCATGTCCGGCGGCACGGACCTGCTGGGCTGTTTCGTCGGCGGCAACCCGACCCTGCCCGTCTATCGCGGCGAAATCCAATGCCGAGTGCTGGGCATGTCGGTCGAGGTTTACGACGACAGCGCGCAGCCGATCTATGACGAGAAGGGGGAAATGGTCTGCAACAAACCCTTCCCTTCCATGCCGGTCTATTTCTGGGACGATGAGGATGGCGCGCGCTACCGTTCGGCCTATTTCGAGCGTTTTCCGAACGTCTGGTGCCAGGGCGATTTCGTCTCGCGCAGCGAGCGCGAAGGCTGGATCATCTACGGCCGCTCCGATGCCACCCTCAATCCCGGCGGTGTCCGCATCGGTACGGCGGAAATCTACCGCCAGGTCGAACAGTTCGATGAGGTGGTCGAGGGTATCGTCATCGGCCAGGAATGGGACAACGACACCCGTGTGGTGCTGTTCGTCATCCTGCGCGACGGGCTGAGCCTGGACGACGATTTGATCGACCGCATCCGCAAGCGCGTGCGACAGAACTGCACGCCCCGCCACGTGCCGGCCAAAGTCGTGCAGGTCACCGATATCCCGCGTACCAAGTCCGGCAAGATCACCGAGCTGGCGGTGCGCGACGTGGTGCATGGCAGGGACGTGAAGAACAGCGAAGCGCTGGCCAATCCGGAAGCCCTCGACCTGTATCGCGGTCTGCCCGCCCTACAAAGCGCATAGGAGTTAGATCATGCGTTTCGCGATCATGGGAGCGGGCGGTGTCGGCGGCTATTACGGCGCGTGTCTGGCGCGGGCCGGCAACGATGTCGCCTTCATCGCACGCGGCGCGCATCTGGCGGCGATGCGCGACAAGGGTCTGCTGATCCACGACCGCGACGGCGATTTCACGGTCGCGCCCGTCACCGCCACGGATGACAATTCCACGCTCGAACCGGTCGATGCCGTGTTGCTCTGCGTGAAACTCTACGATGTCGAGGCGTCGGCCAAACAAATCGCACCGTTGCTCGGCCCCAAGTCAATCGTCGTCACCACGCAGAACGGTGTCGAGGCCCCGGAGATCGTCGACAGCGTGATTGGAGCGGGTCGAACCTTGGCTGCGGCGACCTATATCTCGGCGACGATCATTGAGCCTGGCGCGATCCGCCGCAACAACGATTTGACCCATATCGAAATCGGCGAGCCGGATGGTCCTGCGAGCGCCCGCGTGGATGCGCTGGTCGAAGTTTTCAAAGCGGCCGGCCTGGACGCGCGCCCGTCGGACGACACGGCGGCGCTGCTGTGGTCGAAATTCGTGCTGCTGGCGGCGAATAGCGGCATGACCTCGCTGATCCGTCAGGACACCGGCGTGCTGCGGGACGACCCGGTGATCCGCGAAGCGCATACGGCGGCACTCGCCGAAGTCGCCGCCGTCGGCCGTGCCCTCGACGTCAATCTGGCAGATGACATTGAGCAGCGTTGCCTCGATTGGCTGGATCAGAATGCGCCAATAAAACCGTCCCTGCTGGTCGATCTGGAAGCCGGCAAGCGGCTGGAGGTCGGTTGGTTGTCCGGTGCGGTGCACCGTCTTGGGAAAAAGGCGGGCGTGCCGACGCCGACGCACACCGCGATCTACGCGGCCTTGCGGCCGTTTGAGAGTGGGCCATAGATGATCAGGCTCTCGGGTTAGCGCCACCCTGCCCTCCCTCACCCCCCGGAAAGGGTTGGGGTGAGGGAAAACCTGCTCCGTCGCTTCCGCAAAACGAAGTCCCGAGGAGGCGCGCCCGTCCTAGAGAAAGTCCCGCAACATCGCGACCAGCGGGACATCCGCCGGCGGCATCGGATAATCCGTAAGTTGCATCGGCCGCACCCAGTCCAACTTCTGGCCCTCCTTCGCCCGCGGAATTCCTTTCCAGACGCGGCAAACATAGAGCGGCATCAGCAGGTGAAAATCATCATAGGCATGACTTGCAAAGGTCAGCGGCGCCAGGCAGCTCTGCCGCGTGTCGACACCCAGTTCCTCCTGCAGTTCGCGGATCAAGGCCGCGTCAGGAGATTCGCCCGGTTCGACCTTGCCGCCGGGAAATTCCCATAGCCCGGCCATCGACTTGCCTTCCGGCCGCTGCGCGATGAGGATGCGGCCGTCCCGGTCGATCAGCGCGACGGCCACCACCAGGACGACGGGCACGGCGCCGCGTTCCACCTGGCCCACATCCCAACAGCCGCTCGGCATTGAAGTGATCTCGTTCAGGATCGATAGTCCGCGTTGATGGTGATATAGCCGTGCGTCAGATCGCAGGTCCAAACCCGCGCCTTGCCGCGCCCCAGACCGATATCGATCGCGATATGCACGTTCTGACCCTTCATATGCTCGGCGACCGGGTCTTCGACGTAATCCTCGCGCACGACGCCCCATTCGGTAATCGGCACGCCGCCCATCGAAATGGACAGCTTGTCGCGGTCGGCCGGCTCGCCGGTCTTGCCGACCGCCATGACGATGCGCCCCCAGTTGGCGTCCTCGCCGGCGATCGCCGTCTTCACCAAGGGTGAGTTGGCAACCGTCAAACCGATCTTTCGCGCCGACGCACTCGACACCGCACCGCTGACATCGATCGTCACCAGCTTCTGCGCGCCCTCACCGTCGCGGACGACCTGAGTCGCCAGATCGACCAACAGATCGTCGAGCGCGCGCCGGAAGTCACGAAAATGCGCGTCGCGCGCGGAGGTAACAGCGGGATGACGCTTGCCCTTGCCGGTCGCGAAAAGCAACACGGTGTCGCTCGTCGAGGTGTCGCTGTCGACGGTGATGGCGTTGTAGGATTTATCGGCGCCGGATTTGAGAATCGATTGTAACACGCGGGCGGGAATCTTGGCGTCCGTGAACACGAACCCCAGCATCGTCGCCATGTCCGGCGCGATCATCCCGGACCCCTTGGTAAAACCGGCCAGGGTCACCTCGGTATTGCCGATCTTCGCGGTGCGCGTTGCCGCTTTCGGAAAGGTGTCCGTGGTCATGATCGCTTCGGCTGCAGCCCGCCAGGATCCCAGCTTCAGGCCACGCACCATGCCCGGGAGTTTGCCGGCGATATAGTCCGGCGGCACCGGTTCGCCGATCACACCGGTCGACGCTACATAGATTTGATCCTTGGGGCACCCGACGAGCTTCGCCGTCGCCTTCACGGTTTCCGCGACAACCGTGTCGCCGGCCAACCCGGTGAAGGCGTTCGCGTTGCCCGAATTGACGACAATGGCGCGCGCCTGCCCACGCGACAGAATCTTGCGGCACCAATCGACGGGAGCGGAGGGGCACCGCGACTTCGTGAACACCCCGGCCACCGACGTGCCGCGCGCCAGCCGCGCGACCATCAGATCCTTGACGCCTTTCGCCGGTTTCAGCCCGACATGCCGGCCGGCAAGCTCCACCCCCGCGACGGCGGGGATCCGCGGAAATCCTTTCGGCGCAAGTGGCGATTTCTCCAGCACGGCGTGCCTACTGGGTTTTCGGCGGCGCCGCCAAGGGCTTGCCGTCCAGGCCGAACCGCTCAACCTTGGCTCCTGCCACCATTTTCTGCATGACGCCGACCGCGATCGTCCGCCCCGAATCGCGCAGAATACGCGGGCGCATTTCTTCGAAGGATGGTGGCGTCACCGAGCGTTTGTCCTCCACCTTGATCACATGCCAGCCGAACCGGGTCTTCACCGGCAGCGGCGTAACTTCGCCCGCTTTCATAGCGAACGCCGCGTCGGAAAAGGGTTTCACCATGTCGCCACGCTTGAAGTATCCCAGATCGCCACCATTCGCGGCGCTCGGTCCGGTGGAAAACTCCTTCGCCGCCGCATCGAACGCCTTTCCGGCGTCAATATGGCCGATCACGTTTTTGGCATCGGTTTCCGTCTTCAGCAGGATATGCCGCGCGCGGACTTCTTCAACCGGCGGGTTCTGCTTCAGAAACTCCTGATAGCGCTTTTCCAGGAGGCCCGGCGTCAGGTTCTGTTCGATCAGCTGGTTTAGATAGACCTCGCCGATGAGCGCGTCTTCAAGCCGCTTCAGCCGGCTTTTCACTTCCGGGCTGTTCTCCAGCTTGTTCTTGCGGCCTTGGACGATCAGCAATTGCTGTTGAATGAGGCGCTCGAGAAGCTGCGGATAGATTGTTTCGAAGCCCGCCTGCTGCATTTGCTGCGGCAAGGAAGAAAAGGCGCGGACGACCTCGCTCCGGAGAATATTCTGACCTTCAACTTTGGCGACCACCGGGTCATCCTGCGCGGCGGCCGAAAAGCTCGAAAACAGAGCGAAAGCGGCCGCAACGATGGCGGTGCGCGCGCTTGTCTGGCGTGGCATGCAACTACTCCTCAACGGTTGAAACGGCGCGCCCCCCACGCGTTCTCGACCGGGGATAAACCATATGCATGCACCACGCACAAGTGCGAGAGCCGATTTCCGGAGGCTTGCCGCATCGTTGACAGCAGTCGCTCGGGACCTTATGTGACTGCGTAAGTCCTTTTGTAATATTGTATTAATCAACGGCGCCTAGTTGTTACCGCGTCTCAACCCCTGATCCGAGGTTCTTTCATGATCGGCGGCATGCTCCGACGGGTTTTTGGATCACCAAACGACCGTTTCGTCAAATCCCTGCAAGGCACAGTCGACGCGATAAACGCGGCGGAAAGCGAAGTCGAATCGCTTGATGATGAAGCGCTGCGCGGTCGGACGGATTGGCTGCGGCAGCGTCTCGCCGACGGCGAAAGCTTGGACGACATCCTGGTGGACGCGTTTGCAACGGTCCGGGAAGCGGCCAAGCGAGCCTTGGGACAGCGTCACTACGATGTGCAGCTGCTCGGCGGCATGGTGCTTCATCAGGGCAAGATCTCCGAGATGAAAACCGGTGAGGGCAAGACCCTTGTCGCCACCGCAGCAGTCTATCTGAATGCCTTGGAAGGCAAAGGCGTTCACGTCGTCACGGTCAACGACTACCTGGCCAGCCGCGACTCCGAGTGGATGGGCCAAGTTTATAAATTTCTCGGTCTGACGGTCGGGTGCATCGTCCACGGGCTGAATGACGAAGAACGGCGCGAGCAGTACGCCGCCGACGTGACCTACGGCACGAACAACGAGTTCGGCTTCGATTATCTGCGCGACAATATGAAATTCAGCCTGGAGGAAATGGTCCAGCGCGAATTCAACTTCGCGATCGTCGACGAGGTCGATTCGATCCTGATCGACGAAGCGCGGACACCGCTGATCATCTCTGGCCCGACCGACGATTTCTCGGAGATGTATTTCAAGATCGACAAGCTGATCCCGCAGCTCGTCGAAGAGGACTACGAGAAGGACGAGAAACACCGCAACGTGACGCTCACGGAGCAGGGCACCGAGCATATCGAGCAGTTGCTGCAAGAGGCCGACATGCTCGAAGGCGGCGGCCTTTACGATGCCCAGAACATCTCCACCGTGCATCACGTGAACCAGGCGCTGCGGGCCCACACGCTGTTCCATCGGGACAAGGACTACATCGTCAAGGACGGCAAGATCGTCATCATCGACGAGTTCACCGGCCGCATGATGGAAGGCCGTCGCTACTCGGAGGGCCAGCATCAGGCGTTGGAAGCGAAGGAAGGCGTCACCGTCCAGCAGGAAAACCAGACACTGGCGTCGATCACTTTCCAGAACTATTTCCGGCTCTATCCGAAACTGGCCGGCATGACCGGTACGGCAACGACGGAAGCCGGCGAGTTCGCCGAGATCTACAGCCTGGAAGTGATTGAAATTCCGACCAACAAACCGATGGTCCGGGACGACCAGGACGATGAGGTCTACCGCAGCAAGCGTGAAAAGTTCGACGCGATCCTGACGCAGATCGAAGACTGTCAGAAGCGCCAGCAGCCGGTCCTTGTCGGCACGGTCAGCATCGAGAGTTCCGAGGAACTGGCGGCTGTCCTCAAGAAGCGCAAGATCAAACACAACGTGCTGAATGCGCGGCACCACGAGCAGGAAGCGCATATCATCGCCGATGCGGGCGTCCCCGGCGCGGTTACGATCGCGACCAACATGGCCGGCCGCGGCACCGATATCCAGCTCGGCGGCAATCTGGATATGCGAATCCAGAGAGAACTCTCCGACGTCAAGGACGACGACGAATTCAATCGCAAATGCGACGCGATCGAGCAGGAGATCGAGGAGAAACGGAAACTGGTTCTCGACGCCGGCGGGCTCTACGTCCTGGGCACCGAACGGCATGAGTCGCGCCGGATCGACAATCAGTTGCGCGGCCGCGCCGGACGCCAGGGCGATATGGGTGATTCGAAGTTCTTCGTCTGTCTCGAAGATGACCTGATGCGCATTTTCGGTTCTGAGCGCATGGACTCCATGTTGGGCAAGCTCGGCCTCGAAGACGGTGAAGCGATCATCCATCCCTGGATCAACAAAGCGCTGGAAAAGGCGCAGCAAAAGGTCGAGGCGCGCAACTTCGACATCCGCAAGCAGTTGTTGAAATACGACGATGTCATGAATGACCAACGAAAGGTCATTTACGAGCAGCGCAAGGATTTGATGCGGACCGAGGATGTCAGCGGCGACGTAACGGACATGCGCCATCAAATCGTCGAGGATCTGGTCGCCACCTGTATCCCCGAAAACGCCTACGCGGAACAGTGGGACACGGACAGCCTGCACGAAGAGTGCATGCGCCTGTTCGGTCTCGACTTACCGATTAGCGACTGGGCGGCGGAAGAAGGCATCGCGGACGAGGAAATCGAGACACGGATCAACACCGAAGTCGACAAACTGCTGGCCAAGAAGGCCGTCGATTACGGGCCGGAGCTGATGCGTATGGCGGAGAAGAGCCTGCTCCTGCAGATCCTCGACCAGTGCTGGAAGGAACATCTGCTGCAGCTCGACCATCTGCGCCAGGGCATCAGCCTGCGGGCCTATGCGCAGCGGGACCCGCTGAACGAATACAAGAGCGAAGCGTTCACCATGTTCGAGCAGATGCTCGGCAATGTGCGCGAGATGGTGACCAACGTTCTTGCCCGTATCGAGCTGCGGGTCGAGGGCCAGGCGGAAGAGATGTTCTATCGTGAGCAGCCGGAGATGGCGGAAGCGCACGAGGAGGCCGGATATGCCGCGACAGGCACGGACGATGTCGCATCGATGACGACCGTGCGCAACCGGCAAGACGGTCCGCTGGATCCCAACGATCCATCGACGTGGGGCAAGGTCCCAAGAAATGCGCCCTGCCCGTGCGGCTCGGGCCGGAAGTACAAACATTGTCACGGGAAAATGTGACGCCGGTTCGAAACTAGCTTAGCGGCTTACCATCGATTTTTAGGAATTTCTCGCGGCGATGCGCGCGCAGCATCGCGCCATCAAGCGTCGAGAGGTCGTGCAACGCGCCCTCGATCGCATCGCCGACCGCGTCGATCGCCACGCCAGGGTTGCGATGTGCGCCACCGACCGGCTCCAGCACGATCTGATCGATCACGCCGAATTCGAGCATGTCCTTCGACGTCAACCGCAAGGCTTCCGCCGCGTCGCGCGCCTGCTCCACGCTTCGCCACAGGATCGACGAACATGCTTCCGGCGCAATCACCGAATAAATGCTGTGTTCGAGCATGAGCACCGTGTTGGCAGCCGCCAGCGCAATGGCGCCGCCGGACCCGCCTTCGCCGATAACGACGCTGATCAGGGGCACTTCCATCGCCAGGCAAGTCTCGATCGACCGCGCGATCGCCTCCGCCTGGCCACGTTCCTCAGCGCCAACACCGGGATAAGCGCCGGTCGTATCGACCAGCGTGATCACCGGCAAGTGAAACCGGCCGGCCAGCCGCATCAAACGCTGCGCTTTCCGGTACCCTTCCGGCCGGGCCATACCGAAATTGTGGGCGACCCGCGCGTTGGTATCCGCGCCTTTTTCGGTGCCAATGACGACACAGGAATAGCCGCGGAAACGGCCCAGCCCGCCGACGACGGCGGCGTCCTCGGCGTAAAAGCGATCACCGGCGAGGGGTGTGAAATCATCGATCAACCGCTCGATATAGGCAACGCAGTGCGGCCGGTCGGGATGGCGGGCGAC
Source organism: uncultured Rhodospirillaceae bacterium (assembly GCA_913044215.1). Taxonomy (GTDB): domain Bacteria; phylum Pseudomonadota; class Alphaproteobacteria; order UBA8366. Next base: position 12,894 of record CAJWOT010000037.1, read on the forward strand.
CTGCACCTTTTGCCACGGCGTCAGGCTGGCATAGGCTTGTTGCAGCAACCGGTCGGCCTCGCCCTGAAGCTTGCCCACCTCGTCGGCGATATTGATCTCGCCTGCATCCGAGAGATGGCGAAGCTCTTCGATTTTGCCTTCCAGCTCCGCGATAGGCCGTTCGAAATCAAGAAAGGTCTGCATGCGGTAAACCGCCCCATTCCATTTGCGGGCGCGTTCCTAACATAGCGGGACCCATTTGCAAACGCCGGCTCACCACTAGCCCCGGCGCGCCGACGACGCCAGGGGATGCGCCCGGGCGACGAGTGATTGCAAGCGCGCGTCGATGACATGGGTATAGATCTGCGTCGTCGAAATGTCGGAATGGCCCAACATCTTTTGGACACTGCGCAAATCCACCCCGTTGGCCAACAGGTGACTGGCGAAGGCGTGGCGCAATACATGCGGACTGACCTTGCGCGGATCGATTCCGACGGCGATGGCGAGTGCCTTCAGCAACTGGCCGAAACGCTGGCGGGTGAGGTGACCGCTAACGCTGCGCGAGGGAAACAGCCAGCGTGATTCGCCATCGCCAGGAATGTGCGCGTCGCGGACCTTGCGGTACGCGTCGACCGCCTCGCAGGCGGGCTCGCTCAGCGGAACCAGCCGCTCCTTCGAACCCTTGCCGCGCACGATCAGAAACTCCCGGTCACGGCTGCAAGCGGTCAGCGGCAAGCTGACCAGTTCCGAGACACGCAGTCCGGTCGCATAGAGTAGCTCCAGCATGGCCCGCATGCGCACGACATCCGGCCCGTCCTTCTTGTAGGTTTCCTGCAGCAGCGCGTCGACTTCCGCCTCGCTCAATATTTTCGGCAACGCCCGTGCCTGCTTGGGACTGTCGATGACGACGGTCGGGTCGTCCGCACGCATACCGTCGACGAACAGGAATCGGTGGAACTGGCGGATCGAAGACAGGCGCCGCGCCGCCGTACTCGGCGCCAGTTTCGCGCGCGCCAACGTCGCAAGATAGCTGCGGATATTGTCAGTTGTCGCCGAGTCGACCGTCCAACCGCGCGCCGTCAAAAACCCGGAATAATCCGAAAGATCACGGCCGTAGGCGCTAAGCGTATTCTCCGACGCCCCCCGTTCGGCCGCCATCATTTCCAGGAACAGATCGACAAGGTGCGAAATGTTCTAGATCCCCCTTCTGACAGCCGCTTCAAGGACGAGCGCATGGGCATCCTTCTCAAGACCGACCTTGCGCAACGCGTCGACCACCTCTGCCAGAAGACTCACATCCAGCGTTGCGAGGCCATCACGACCGGCAACGATGGTGGACAACAGAATTGTCTCCGCCAGCCGGCCCGCCGCTGCAGCCCGGCGCAGTGCCGCTCGATATGCGTAATCGGGCAGACGTGCGGAAACCGTCTCGAAGCCCGAAAGCGCCGCCGTCCATTGCGCGGGTTCGAATTGGTGACCGGCGATGTCCAGCAGAGCCATACCGTCCTTGACCCGAGCACTCGACGATTCCGGCGCGACGGCGGCAAGCGCCGCCCGCCAATCCTCAAGCGAACCGACGGCAATCACTGTTTCGTCCGGCACACCGGCGAGCGTTGTCATCGGCCATAGCGAATCCAGGGCAAACTTTGCGGCAGGGTCTCGAACCGACTGATAACGCAGCCCATTGACCCAGGGTCTGGCGAGATCCGACCGGCCCAGCGCCGAAAGGGCCCGGACCGCATCGGCCGCGAACCACGAAAGCTCGACCGACGGCACCATCGCCTCCAGCATGGTCTGATAGAGGCGGGTCGATAAAGGATAGACATCATCCTCTGCGGCGAAATCCAACGCCCTCTGCAAGACCTCCGCGCGGGCTGTCGGGACGTTGTGTCCGGACGCCACCCGGTATAGCAACGCCCGTCCCCGCGGTGACCGTGCGGCCTGCGCCGTACTCAAGGCGGTGTCCAGATCCTCCCCGGAGAACGGCGCTTTCGCGTAGATACCGGTCAATCGGTCCGTGGTCATCGCGCCAGTGCGCACGGCCTTTTCAGCGGCCGACAGACGCAAATCCAAGTCGCTCTCAGGACTGGCGGCGATCATCGCCAGCAATGGCGGAGACGTCGTCGCCAACGCAGAGGCAGGAACCGGCTGTTTCGCATAGCGCAGCATCGCGAGCAAAAGCGAAGTCGGCTGATCCAACGCATCGATCTTCGGTGTGCCGCCACCGACAAATCCATCCACCAAGAGGATGAATACCGGATCGGCCGGTTCCGCTCCTTCAGCGAGAAGGCTGGCGCCGAGGGACGCCTCGGCGAGATTGTTCTCGGCGACATGACAGAAAATCAACAATTGCTGCCAATAACGCGCTGCCAGGTTGGTTCCAGGACGTTTCGTTTCCGCACAGGCACCAGCGATATCGTGCCGCATGAGCGAATTTTCGGCGTGCAGCCGTTGCAGCACGGAATCCGTGTTCCGTTTTGGCGCGGCGTCCAGCAGCGCCTTGGCTGCCCCCAGCAGCCCCATCGCCTGTAGCTGCGAAACACGCAGCGCCGCCAAGTTTATCGCTTGTTCCCCCGGCCCCGCCGCCGGTGGCGTTCCCGCGGTCAGTAGCATCCGGCGCAGCATCTCACGCAGTGCCCGAGACTCGATCGCCGCCGGTATTTGGCCCAACAGATGCGCGGCCAGCGCGGCGGAGGTCCCATCCCACATGTTTCGCGCGAGCCCACCCGTCAGCGCATTGATGGTCCCGAAGTCCTGCGGATCCGGTCCTTGCAGTTGGTTGACCTCGATACCGGATCGAATTTCAGGGGCCGGTGTCACGGGTGCCGGTTCCGCTTTTTCCGGAAGGCGTTCGGGCACGACGGGAATACGCGGCAGCAGACGCCGCGGTGCAGGCGCTTCGCTCTGCGCGCGCGAAACATTCAACTGACCATCGATGGCAAGAACGCCCAGCGCAGTCAGCGACATCATCGCCGCGCCCGATAGTGCAGCGGTGATCTGGCTAACGCGGGAATTTATCATTATTCAATACTTTTTCGACCTTCTGAGACGGTGCAGGAATTTCCCATGTCGCCAAGAAGGCCAACCCGCCCCCGATTGCAACGATGAGCAGGATTACCAAAAACAAGATGATTTTTTTCATATGCCTCTATTGCCGATCGCGCGCATATCGAAGAAATGTATCGCTTGACTATGTCGATTCTGCGGCAGTTTATAATTGCTTGAATGGCTGTTCAACGAAGGTGCCGGTCCCCCGGCCGGATAAATGACCGATATCAGGACACTGACACTGCCGAAAACGCTCGTCATGGTGGGCATGATGGGGGCCGGAAAAACGGCAATCGGTCGCCGGGTCGCAGCGCGGTTGGGTCTGCCTTTCATCGACGCAGACGACGAAATCATAAAAGCTGCCGGCTGTTCGATCGAAGAGATCTTCCAGCGCCATGGCGAAACCGCCTTTCGTGACGGCGAGCGCCGGGTGATCGCCCGGCTGCTGACCGAACCCGTTCATGTTCTGGCCACCGGTGGCGGGGCCTACATAGATTCCGAAACGCGTGCCCGGGTTCGCGAGAGCTGTCTGTCGGTATGGCTTAGGGTTGATAAGGAGGTGCTGTGGCGTCGGGTGAAACGACGGGACGACCGCCCCCTGTTGAAGACGGAGGCACCGTACGAGACACTCTCAAGGCTTGTCGATGAGCGATATCCAATTTATGCGGAAGCCGACATCATCGTCGATAGCGTGGACGGACCGGCCGAAGACACGGTCGATAGCGTCCTGTCCGCCGTAAACGCGTATCTGGAAGGGAAAGGAAATCCCGATTGAGCACCCATGAAACCGTCCGCGTCGATCTCGGGGAGCGCAGCTACGACGTTTTAGCCGGTGAAGGGCTGCTGGCGGAGGCGGGGACATATATTTCACCCGTGTTGAAACAAGATCGCGTGTTCGTCGTCACCGACGAACATGTCGCGCCTCTGCATCTGGAAATCCTCGAGCGCAGCCTCGATGATTCGGGTATCCGCTGTGAGACAATGGTCCTGCCGGCCGGCGACCGGACCAAAGATTTCGCCCATTTACAGAAGCTGATCGACGAGTTCCTCACGCGAAAGATCGAGCGATCCAGCACGATCATCGCGCTCGGCGGCGGTGTCATCGGCGATTTGGCGGGTTTTGCGGCATCGATCACCCTGCGCGGCATCGATTACATACAGATACCGACGACGCTGTTGGCCCAGGTCGACAGCTCCGTCGGCGGCAAAACCGCAATCAACACCGCGCATGGCAAAAATCTGGTCGGGATGTTTCATCAACCCCGGCTGGTGCTCGCGGACATCACGACCCTGGATACCTTGCCGCAGCGGGAATTCCTCGCCGGCTATGCGGAAATCGTGAAATACGGTCTGATCAACGACCCGGAGTTTTTCGGCTGGCTGGAGGGCCATGGCGCCGCCATGCGCGATGGCAATCGGGCGGCCCGGGTGAAAGCGGTCGTAACCAGTTGCCAGGCAAAGGCGGATATCGTCGCCGCGGACGAACGCGAGGCCGGACAAAGAGCGTTGCTCAATCTGGGCCATACATTCGGACATGCGTTGGAAGCGGAAACCGGTTACGGCGATATGCTGTTGCATGGCGAAGGGGTGGCCATCGGCATGATCATGGCGTTCGACCTGTCGGTCCGCATGGGGCTCTGCCCCGCCGAGGATGCGGCCCGCTTGCACCGCCATTTCGCCGCGATCGGATTGGATACCGGCCTCGACCACATCCAAGGCGTTTCCTGGCAGGCTGAGAGCTTGCTGGACCATATGGGTCGGGACAAGAAGGTCAAAGACGGGCGGTTGACGTTCATTCTCGTCGAAGGTATCGGCCGCGCCTTTCTCAACCGTGACGTAAAGTTGGAAGATTTGATGGCGACCTTGGAGGACTCGATCGGGTCATGACGGTCGAATTGTTAATCGCGATCGCGGCGATCGTTGTCTTACTGCTGATCTCCGCATTCTTTTCGGGATCGGAAACCGCGCTCACCGCGGCGTCGTTGCCCCGGCTGCACCAGCATGCCAAGCGCGGCAGCCGCCGCGCGAAGATCGTGCTCGAACTTTATGCACGCAAGGACCGGCTGATCGGCGCCATCCTGCTCGGGAACAATCTCGTCAACATCACCGCCTCGTCGCTGGCAACCTATGTGTTGCTGCTGCTGTTCGGCGATGCCGGGGTCGCCTACGCCACGATGGCGATGACCCTGCTTATCGTTATCTTCGCCGAGGTTCTGCCCAAAACCTATGCGATCGGCAAGGCCGACAAAGCCTCCTTGGTCGTCGCGCCGCTGATCCGGGTCGTCGTCGTCGTCTTGGCGCCGATCACGCTTGCGATTCAATGGATTGTTAGAACAACCGTAAAGCCGTTCGGGGTCCAGTTGGGCGAGGAGCTCGGGATCGGACACCGCGAGGAAGAACTGCGCGGGGCGATCGATCTGCACGAAGGCCCCGATCCGGATATACGGCAGGAACGGCAGATGCTGCGCAGCATTCTTGATCTCGACGATGTCGAGGTCGAGGAAATCATGGTTCATCGCCGCAACGTCACCCTGATCGATATCGCCAACCCGGCGGAAGAAATCGTCGAGCAGGCGCTCGCCAGCCCCTATACGCGCATTCCGCTCTACCGGGACGACCCGGACAATATCGTCGGCGTCCTGCACGCAAAGGCGCTCCTTCGCGATTTGCACGCGCATGAAGATCGCGTCGCGGAGATTAACATCCTGCAACTCGCCGCGAAGCCGTGGTTCATTCCCGAAACGACCACCTTGCTGGATCAATTGCAGGCGTTCCGGACGCGGCGGGAGCATTTCGCCATCGTCGTCGACGAATACGGCGCGGTCATGGGGATCGTCACCCTGGAAGATATCCTCGAGGAAATTGTCGGCAGCATCGAAGATGAGCACGACGTCGCGGTGCCCGGCGTCCGAAGACAACCGGACGGGTCCTACATCATTTCGGGAAGCGCCACCTTGCGGGATTTGAACCGGGAACTGGAATGGAACCTGCCAGACGACAATGCGGTGACGCTGGCCGGTCTCGTGCTCCACGAAGCGCGGCGCATCCCGGAGCCGGGCCAGGTCTTCACCTTCTACGGATTCCGGTTCCAGATTTTACGGCGGCAACGCAACCAGATCTCATCCGTTCGGGTCAACCCGCCGCCGGCCGAAAACGCCGAAGTCGCCGTCGCCTAATCCGGTTTCGGCAATCCCCGAATTGGGATAAGCGCGCTTCTTGTCACAGCCGGACCGCACCAGCATACTGTCCGAATGCGGTACACGAACGGCCAGCAGTTGGGGGATTTCGACGGCGAGACAGAGGTGACTCTGTGCGACCATCCGGGCTGCACCGCGCCCGCAATCCACCGGGCCCCAAAAGCGCGCAACCGGCTAAACGACTATTATTGGTTCTGCCTGGACCATATCCGTGAATACAATCGGAGCTGGAATTACTGCGCCGGGATGTCCGATACGCAGGTCGAGACAGAGATTCGCAACGACACCGTCTGGCGACGCCCAAGCTGGCCGCTGGGCGGTCAGGGTGGCGGATTTTCGGGCAATGCCCGGTTTCGCGACGATCTGGGCGTTTTCGAGGCCGCGGCATCGATGAATGCCCGCGAAGAGCAGGAAAAACGGACAGAAAGGCCGAAACAGGACGGTCAGGTCGGAAACGCCCTGCGAATCATGAATTTTGATGGCCCGGTAACCTTGACCGAGCTGAAATCGCGCTATAAGGAACTGGTCAAAAGACTGCATCCGGATGCGAACGGCGGTGATCGTGCAGCCGAAGAAAAGCTGAAGGATATCAATCAGGCGTACGCCACTCTTAAGAAATTTTTGGTCGCCTAGTCGGACCGCGACCAAATCTCCAAAAATTGCGTTTGTACAAAGACTGGATTGTGTAGATGACAACGAATGATGCCCCGAGCCGAGCCCACGAACTAGATGCCCCCGATATAGAGGTTTCCGTGCGGCAAGCCTTTGGGCTGGACACAGACATGGTCGTCCCGGGTTTTTCGACCAGTTCCGATTACGTTCCGGAACGCGACGAAACCTATGTCTTCGATCACGAAACGACGATGGCGATCCTGGCCGGCTTCGGCCATAACCGCCGGGTCATGATCCAAGGCTACCACGGCACAGGCAAATCGACTCACGTCGAACAGGTCGCCTCGCGTCTGAACTGGCCGTGCGTGCGGATCAATTTGGACAGCCATATCAGCCGAATCGACTTGATCGGCAAGGATGCCATCGTCCTGCGCGACGGCAAGCAGATCACGGAATTCCGCGAAGGCATCTTGCCCTGGGCGCTGCAAAATCCCTGCGGCCTGTGCTTCGACGAGTACGATGCTGGCCGCCCAGATGTGATGTTCGTTATCCAGCGCATCCTGGAAGTCGATGGCAAGCTCACCTTGCTGGACCAAAGCCGGATCATCCGCCCGCACCCGTTCTTCCGGATGTTCTCCACCGCGAATACGGTGGGTCTGGGTGACACGACGGGCCTATATCACGGCACGCAACAGATCAACCAGGGCCAGATGGACCGTTGGAACATCGTGACCACCCTGAACTATCTGCCGCATGAGGTTGAGGAAGAGATCGTGCTCGCCAAATTGCCGAGCTACGACAATGACGAAGGCAAGAAAAATATCGAGACCATGGTCGCGCTGGCGGATCTGACCCGTACCGGCTTCATGGGTGGAGATATCTCGACCGTCATGTCGCCGCGAACGGTGCTCACCTGGGCCGAGAACACGGATATTTTCAAGGACCGGGGCTTCGCCTTCCGGGTCACCTTCCTCAACAAGTGCGATGAGATGGAACGCCCGATCGTTGCAGAATACTACCAGCGCTGCTTTGGCGAAGAGTTGCCGGAGGCGAGCACCGCGATCACGGTGAACTGAAGGCACGAACATGGCCACTGACGGCGAACCTCCGATCGAAAGCTTCAAGCGTGCTGTAGCGTCCTGTTTCCGCGCGATGGCGGATGAGTCCGAGGTGGATGTGACCTTCTCGGCCGAACCGCCGGGTGTCAGCGGCGACCGCGTGCGCCTGCCCTTCCCCAGCCGGGAACTGCCCAGCGAAGAGGTGGCGCAGGTCCGCGGTGAAGCGGACGCGCTGGCCCTAAAGCTACGGCACCACGACGCACGCCTGCACAGCCGCCGGATGCCCTCCGGCGACGTCGCGCCGGTTCTGTTCGAAATGCTGGAACAGGCGCGGGTCGAAGCGTTGGGAACGCGTCGGATGGCCGGTGCCAGCGAGAACATCGCCGCGGCATTGGAGGACAAGTTCCGCCGCGAAGGCCTGCACCGGGTCAACGACCGCACGGAAGCGACCATGCCAGACGTCGTCCGCTTGATGGCGCGCCAAGCATTCACCGGCGAAGCCCCGCCGCCCGCCGCACAGCGGGTCTGTGAACTGTGGGAACCGCTTCTTAAGGATAAAATCGGCAAAGACATCGAGACGCTGCGCGAATGCCTGACCGACCAGGCAGAATATAGCAACGCGGTGCGGCAGTTGATCACCGACCTGGACATCGAAATCGGTGCGGAACAGGAATCCGACGACAGCGAATCCTCCGGCGACGAAGCCGACGAAGATTCGATGCAGTCCGAATCCGAGGAAGAAGGCGGCGAATCCGCGGATGCAGCCGGCGAGTCCGGCGGCGAGGCAACGGAGACCGACGGCGGCGACGACGATATGGGCGACATGATGCCCGACGACGCCGACGGCGAAATGATGCCCTCGGAAGGCAGCGAAGAACCGGGTGACCCCGGGAAACGCTGGCGTCCGGAGCACGATCTGTCCAATGTGCCGAAAGAGGCATTCTACTCGACCTATACCGATCAATTCGACGAAGTCGTCCCCGCGGAAACCTTGTGCGACCCGGAAGAGCTGTCCCGGCTGCGCCAACTTCTCGACCAGCAGCTCTCGCAGCTGCAGGGCCTGATCGGGCGGCTGGCGAACCGGTTGCAGCGTCGCCTGCTGGCGAAGCAGACACGGTCCTGGGACTTCAACCTCGAGGAAGGGCTGCTCGACACGTCGCGGCTCGACCGTGTTGTGACCAGCCCGCTGCACCCCCTGTCCTTCAAACAGGAACAGGAAACCGAGTTCCGCGACACCGTGGTCACCTTGCTGATCGACAATTCCGGTTCCATGCGGGGCCGGCCGATCACCATCGCCGCGATGAGCGCCGATATCCTGGCGCGTACGCTGGAACGTTGTGCGGTGAAGGTCGAGGTGCTGGGCTTCACGACCCGCGCCTGGAAAGGCGGCCAATCGCGCGAGAAATGGATTTCCGAGGGCAAGATCGCCAATCCCGGCCGCCTCAACGATCTGCGCCACATCATTTACAAGGGCGCCGACGCCCCGTGGCGGCGGGCGCGCAAGAATCTCGGCCTGATGCTGCGCGAGGGCTTGCTGAAGGAAAACATCGACGGCGAGGCGCTGCTTTGGGCGCATGACCGTCTGCTCGGCCGTCCCGAACAGCGCCGAATCCTGATGGTGATTTCAGACGGTGCGCCGGTCGACGACTCCACCCTGTCGGTGAATCCAGGCAACTATCTCGAGCGGCATCTGCGCGATGTCATCGAATATATCGAGACCCGATCGCCGGTCGAGTTGCTGGCCATCGGTATCGGGCATGACGTCACCCGCTATTACCGCCGAGCCGTCACCATCGTCGATGTAGAGCAGCTCGGCGGCACGATGATGGAGAACCTGGCCGAATTGTTCGACGAGGAAGACATGCGTCGGCCCGCGGCCAGCCTGCGGCGCGCCGCAGGCTCGATGGGCCGCGCAGGCTAGATCAGATCAAGTTTAGATGGAACCGTTAGCGGTTTCATCTAAACTTGTGAATC
>CAJWOT010000038.1 GCA_913044215.1 uncultured Rhodospirillaceae bacterium
GAAATTGGAGCGGGCGATGAGATTCGAACTCACGACTTCAACCTTGGCAAGGTTGCGCTCTACCCCTGAGCTACGCCCGCATCCGGTGCCGCCGTACTAGCGACGGCGCGGCATCATACGCAATGTTCGTGTCTTTGCAAGCGTCGCGCGGGCTTGCGGACCGAACGTCGGAATTGTATGTCATCCGCCATGTCTGCTCACCCTCCCGACCCTGCGACTCCGGCCGAAGAAGCGCTGTTCCAGCAACTCGATACGCTCGGTGTTAACCATGTTACACACCGTCACGAGCCGCTTTTTACGGTCGAGGAAAGTCAGGCATTGCGGGGTACATTGCCTGGTGCGCATATCAAAAACCTGTTTCTGCGCGACAAGAAGAAAAATATATGGCTCGTTACCACCTTGGAGGACCGCCAGATCGACCTGAAAGCGTTGCGCAAGACGCTGCAAGCGAAGGGAAACTTGTCGTTCGGCAACGCCGAACTGCTCATGGAAGTGCTCGGTGTTATCCCGGGTGCCGTAACGCCGTTCGGCGTCCAGAATGACCGGGAAGGCCGCGCCACCATGGTGCTGGATCGGGCCATTCTCGATCATGCACTGGTCAACGCCCACCCGCTGCGCAACGACCGGACAACGGCGATCGCACCGAATGACCTGCTGCAATTCCTTGAAGCGCAACAACACACGCCAGTGATTCTCGACTTCGAGGCGCTGGGGACGGGTGACGACTAAAGCGCCGACCCTTGTCAGCCTTCGGTAAAACCGCCATGTATGGTTCAAAGGCGCAATTTGAATGATTTTGTGTATCCGCGCGTAAATCTCTAGATTGAGGCAAATTTTGTGCGGACCGGCGGCATATCACGCACGCCAGCGCAACGCAGGTAAACCCGAGGGGAAAGAATGGAACCGATAATCGGTGAGACGACCGCGCCGGAAGATCTGGTCAAGGATACGTCGACGGCAACCTTCATGGCAGACGTTATCGAAGCGAGCAAAGAGACACCGGTCATCGTCGACTTCTGGGCGCCCTGGTGTGGCCCCTGCAAGCAGCTCGGCCCGATCATTGAAAAAGCGGTCAAGGGCGCTGGAGGCGCCGTCAAGCTCGTCAAAATCAATATTGACGAGAACAAGGAAATAGCGGCGCAAATGCGCATTCAGTCGATCCCGGCGGTGTTCGCCTTCTCGAACGGACAACCAGTCGACGGATTTGTTGGCGCACAGCCGGAAAGCCAGATCAAAAGCTTCATCGAACGGGTGGTGAAAGCCGCCGGCGGTGCGATCGGCCCGTCGCCGATAGATCAAGCGTTGGAACAGGCTGCCGAGGCGGAAGCGGCTGGTGATGCCCAGGAGGCCGGCGGCATCTACAGCGAAATTCTGCGCCACGAGCCCGACAACACCAAGGCGCTCGCCGGCCTCGCGCGGGCACTGATGGCGGCTGGACAAGCGGATGCGGCACGTCAGGTGCTGAATGATGTACCCGATGACATGAAGGAAGACCCGGAAATCAAGAGCGCTATCGCCGCGCTCGATCTCGCCGACAAGGCCGGTGAATCCGTGGGACAGACCGCTGAGTTGGAGAGCAAGGTGGCGGCGAATGAGGCCGATCACCAAGCACGCTTCGATCTGGCTCTTGCCTACTATGCTTCAGGGCGTTCAGAAGAGGCGATCGACCATTTGCTGACCATTGTCCAGAAGAACCGGGCCTGGAACGAGGAAGCTGCCCGCAAACAGCTGATCGAGATCTTCGACGCACTAGGGTCCGCTGACCCGCTGGTCGCCGACAGCCGCCGCCGATTATCAACGATCCTGTTTTCATGAGCGCGTTCGACCCGGATTTCGAAGATCTTCCGGCAACCCTGCCGATCTTTCCGCTGACAGGTGTACTGATTTTGCCGCGCGGACGGTTGCCGCTGAACATCTTCGAACCACGCTATTTGAACATGGTGGCCGACGCGATGGGCGGCAGCCGTATGTTCGGCATGGTTCAGCCTTCCGAGGCGCAAGCCGAAGAGTCCGAAGGCGAACCGGCGGTCTATCAGACGGGCTGCGCTGGCCGCATCACCCATTTCGAAGAGACTGATGACGGTCGCTTCATTCTGTCGTTAAGGGGCGTGTGCCGGTTCCGCATTACCGAAGAGGTTCCGACGACCCGAGGCTACCGGCGCTGCGCTGTCGATTGGACACCCTACGCCGGAGACCTGACGAAACCGGAAGATGTCACCATCGACCGCGAACGGCTGGTCGCCGCTGTACGAACTTACTTCTCAGCGAAAGGGTTGGAGGCGAACTGGGAAGCGATCGAAAAAGCCAAGGACGAGTACCTCGTCACCTCGATCGCGATGCTCTGCCCGTTTGACCCGTCCGAGAAACAGGCGCTGCTCGAGGCGGCGGACCTAGCCGTACGTGCGGAACTCCTAACGACAATCGTCGAGATGGCGGCACTGGATAACAGTGACGGCGTCCGGCAATAGCGGCTGTTCAAAGAGGATAAATCCATGGCTGACGCAAAATCGGGGGTCGACCCGAAGCTGCTTGAAATACTCGTCTGCCCGCTGACAAAAGGGCCTCTGGAATATGACGAGGCGAATAGCGAACTGATCAGCAAGCAAGCGAACCTGGCCTACCCGATCCGCGACGGCATCCCGATCATGCTCGTCGACGAAGCCCGGCCGCTGGACGACAGCGCCGCACCGTAGGCATAGACACATGACGGAGGATAATTTCTCGGCGCAACACTGGCCGACCGAAATCCGATACAAAAAGGACGAGAAAGTCCTGGAAATCGATTTCGACGATGGCGCAAAGTTTCGGCTGCCGGCGGAACTGCTTCGTGTCGAGAGTCCCTCGGCGGAAGTTCAGGGCCATGCGCCCGATCAGAAAAAAATCGTCGCGGGCCGCCGCCATGTCGGCATCATGGAGATAGAACCTGTCGGCAACTACGCCGTGCGCATCAAGTTCGACGATATGCACGATACCGGCATCTATAGCTGGCAATATCTCCACGAGTTGGGCCAGAAACAGGACAACGTGTGGCTGGACTACATCACCGCACTGGCGGCGAGTGGCCAGTCCCGCGACCCGTGATGAACAAGCAGAACGCCATGACCGGCGCGATCACCGGCTACCATGCCCATATCTATTTCGACGAGGCGAGCGAGGAAGACGCCCATCTGGTGCGTGAGGCGATTGGCGAGAAGTTCGACGCCAGGCTCGGCCGGTGGCACCATAAGCCGGTCGGTCCACATCCCAACTGGATGTACCAGGTCGCCTTCGACCCGGATGTTTTCTCTGAACTAATCCCTTGGCTCGCGCTGAACCGGCGCGGCCTGACCGCCTTCATCCACCCGGAAACCGGCGATGCAGTCGCCGACCACACCGACCACGCCATGTGGATGGGCGAGATCCTGGACCTGAACATCGACGTGCTGCGCAAGGTCGACGAGAAGAGCTAATCCCGCTAAATCGGCTCGCCCTTCACCAATCGCGGCAGGTCGCCGACGACACCCATGGCGTGACGCATGAAAAAGCGTTTCGCCGGCGGCAGGCGGTTGATCGCGGCCAGGCCCAAATCGCGGGCTAAGCGCAGCGGGCCGATATCGTTCGAGAACAGACGGTTGAGCGCATCGGTCGTGGCCGCCATGAAGACGTTGTCGAAACGGCGCCAGCGCTCGTAGCGCGCCAGCACAGGGCCATCGCCGATGTCGAGACCGAGCCGGTACGCGTCGACCACCGCTTCCGCCAGCGCGGCCACATCGCGGATACCCATATTGAGCCCCTGCCCCGCGATTGGGTGGATGACATGCGCCGCATCACCGATCAGAGCCAACCGACGGTCGGTGTAGCGTTCCGCATGCATGAGGCCGAGCGGATAGGCGAAGCGCGGCCCCTCGATCCGAATCTCTCCCAGCCAATCGCCAAAGCGTCGGTGCAGCTCGTAATGGAACGACTCGTCGTCCAACGCCAGCATGTCCCGCGCCACATCGTTCTTTTCGCTCCAGACGATACTGCTGCGCTGTTCGGTCATCGGCAGCATCGCGAATGGTCCTGACGGCAAAAACAACTCGACGGCAACTCCGGCATGCGGTCTTTCATGCACGACCGTGCAGACGATCGCGGTCTGCGGATAGCCGAACCGGGTCGCGCGAATGCCCGCGGCCTCGCGAAGCGGCGAGTTGCGTCCGTCGGCACCGATGATAAGGCGAGCCGAAAGCCGTTGCCCGTTGGCCAAGGTGACGCTCGCCCCCCCAACATCGCGTTCCGCCTGTTCGACAGCTGCTGGCGCTAAAAGATGCAGCGTGCCAGCCGCCGCGGCCTCCCGCAGCAGAACATCGCGGATATCCCTGTTTTCCAGGATGTAGCCAAGGGGCGAATCACCAAGCTCGCGGTGATCGTAATGCAAGAACAAGGAAGACGGCCCTTCCCAGGGCGTCCCGTCTGCGACGCGGATGTCGTGAATGGGTTGCGCCACAGGTTCGAGCTCGGACCAAATACCAATCCCCTCGAACACCTTTGCCGACCCGTAGGCGATCGCCGACGTACGGCCGTCGAACGTCGGATCCCGAAACGCCGGCGGCGCCTGACGTTCGATCACCGCAACCGACAACCCGCCGCGCACCAGCGCCAGCCCCATGGTCGCGCCCGCCATGCCGCCGCCGACAACAATCGCATCGACTTTGAGATCTTCATCCTTGGCCATGCGTCACCTTCGCTTACCTTGCATCCGGTGTCTAGCCGTCGGCAGCGCCATCTTGATTGCCTAATTATTAAGCATTATTTCAAACTAGATGAAAATTTAGGCATCGCGTTTACTTAATTATTCGGCGTTTTCTCACCTCCTCTCTATTTAGTATTTAATTTCTGTTGGTTAAGGGTTTTCCTGAACGACGGCACGCATCTTGAAACAACGCCCGAAACCGCCATGGAGGATGGCGGATAACAAAATGAGGTGAGGGAAAGGAGCGGCCAATGAAAATGGTTATGGCAATTATAAAACCCTTCAAGCTCGATGCCGTGCGCGAAGCGCTCACGGCTACGGGGATCGAAGGTTTGACCGTGACGGAAGTCAAGGGATTTGGGCGGCAGAAGGGCCAGACGGAGATATACCGCGGCGCCGAGTACACGGTGAACTTTCTGCCGAAGGTCAAGATCGAAGTCGTTTGCGATGCAGCAGTCTGCGACCAGGCGGTCGAGGCAATCCTGACGACTGCGAGCACCGGTAAGATTGGCGACGGCAAAATATTCGTCATCGATGTCGACAAAGCCGTCCGAATCAGAACTGGCGAGACCAACGGCGACGCGCTGTAGCGCGTCCCCTAATTCGACGAGACAAATTCCAAAAAAACCCCAAAGCGCGCGACGTCGCTTGGACGACCGCGCATCCGGCTCCTCGGGAGCCGCAGAGGATTATGAAGGAGACAGACAATGCGAAAAGCGATGACAACACTCGGTGTCGCCATTTTGCCGGTCATACTGGCCAGCCCGGCGATGGCAGCCGAAGACAAGCTCGATAGCGGTGATACCGCCTGGATGCTGACGGCGACCGCCCTCGTGCTGCTGATGACAATTCCCGGCCTGGCGCTGTTCTATGGCGGCATGGTGCGCAAGACCAACGTACTCACAATGGTGATGCAGAGCTTCGCGATTTGCTGCCTAAGCACTGTCTTATGGATGGTCGCCGGCTATTCGATCGCCTTCACGGACGGCGGTGCGTTGAATGCTTTCACCGGCGGATTGGAGAAAGTTTTCCTCGCCGGCATGGGCGCCGACTCCATGTCCGGCACCATTCCGGAATCGGTCTTCATGACCTTCCAGATGACATTCGCGATCATTACGCCGGCGCTCATTACCGGCGCGTTCGCGGACCGTATGAAATTCTCCGCGATGCTGCTCTTTATGGGTATCTGGGTGCTACTGGTCTATTCCCCCGTCGTCCACTGGGTCTGGGGCGGTGGTTTCCTGGCCGAAGAAGGCGTCCTCGACTTCGCCGGCGGCACGGTCGTGCACATCAATGCCGGCGTGGCCGGGCTGGTCGCCGCGATCATGCTTGGCAAACGCCGCGGCTATGGCGTGGAGAACATGGCGCCGCACAATCTCGTACTCAGCCTCATCGGCGCCTCGATGCTCTGGGTCGGCTGGTTCGGTTTCAATGCTGGCTCCGCGCTCGCCGCCAATAACGGCGCCGGCATGGCCATGGCAGTGACGCAGATCTGCACGGCCGCAGCGGCCCTTTCCTGGCTGTTCGCAGAATGGGTCGTTCACGGCAAACCCAGCGTGCTCGGCATTGTCTCCGGCGCAGTCGGCGGCTTGGTCGCAATTACGCCGGCCGCCGGCTTCGTCGACCCGATGGGTGCTCTGATCATGGGTCTGATCGCCGGTGTCGCCTGTTTCTGGGGAGCGACCTCGCTCAAACGGATGTGCGGTTACGACGACTCGTTGGACGTATTCGGCGTGCACGGTATCGGCGGCATCGTCGGCGCGTTACTGACGGGCGTCTTCGCCGTCGAAGCGATCGGCGGCACGCCGGGTCTGCTCGAAGGCAACGCCGTTCAGGTCTGGAAGCAGTTCGAGGGCATTCTGGCGACCGTCGTCTATTCGGCCGTCGCGACCGCGATCATCCTCAAGGTCGTCGACCTGATCATCGGGTTGCGGGTCGACGAGGAAACCGAGATCGAAGGCCTAGACATCAACCTGCACGGCGAAGTCGTCCAATAGATCAAGGCTTCACAAAAGCCGCGTTAGGGGGACCTTCGGGTCCCCCTTTTTTGCGAATCAATCTCTGCACCTCTAGTGCCGAGAAAGCTGCACACCGCTATATCTGGTTTCCCAAAACTTGCCCCAAAACCTTAATCCGATTAACATCAATTGCTTACATTTATTTTTTAGATTCATTGTTTTGATTCGTGTACTAAGTTTAAGATTCATTGTGAGTGAGCGGCATTCAAGACTGAGATGAAGAACAGTCGCATCGACCATCTGTTCGATTATCCGTTCCAGAAGCTGGCCGTGCTTCTGGAAGGAACAGACCCGGCTGCCGGCCTGAAACCGTTGCTGATGCATCTTGGCGAACCGCAACTCCCGCAACCATCCTTTTCCGACGCGTCACTGGCCGATCACAGTCATCTTTGGAACAAATACCCAAGCGCACGGGGTACTGCAGACTTTCGCGATGCCGCGGGCGGCTGGCTGGCCCGGCGTTACGACCTGCCTTCCGGCATGCTCGACCCGGCGCGAAACCTATTGCCATTGCCTGGCACCAAGGAAGGACTGTTCCAACTGGCGCAACTCGCCGTCCCCGGGCCAGAAGATTGGCCGGACGGAAAGCGGCCCGCCGTCCTGATGACCAACCCGACCTATCATGTCTACAAGGGCGCGGCCGTCATGGCAGGCGGCGAGCCGATTTACGTGCCTGCCACGGCACAGAATAATTTTTTGCCGGATTTTGAGAGCGTCGGGTCGGACGTGCTGGCCCGTACCGCCCTCGTCTATCTATGCAATCCGTCCAATCCGCAAGGAACGGTGGCCGACCAAGAATATCTGGCGCGGCTTGTCACCTTGGCCCGTCGACATGGGTTCATTGTCGCCTTCGACGAGTGTTACGCGGAGATCTATCGCGATGAGCCACCGACCGGCGCGCTCGAAGCCTGCGCGCGGCTCGGCGGGTCACTCGACAACGTCACCTTTTTCCACTCTCTGTCGAAACGATCGAGCGGTGCTGGCCTTCGCTCCGGATTCGTCGTCGGGGCACCCGATCTGATCGATGCTTTCGCGATGCTGCGCAGCACTGGCGGCGCGGTCGTACCGCTGCCCATTCTCGCTGCCAGCGCAGCGCTTTGGCGCGACGATGCGCACGCCACCGAGACGCGCGCGCACTACCGCACATTATTCGATATGGCGGAGCGCATTCTGGGTAACCGTACCGGCTTCTACAAACCACCTGCCGGATTCTTCCTGTGGCTCGATGTGGGCGACGGCGAAGCAGCCGCGCTTGCCTTATGGCGCGATTACGCGGTCAAGACCGTACCCGGCGCTTTTTTCGCCTATCCAGACCCGGTGACCGGCGAGAATCCCGGTAAACCCTATATCCGGGTCGCACTGGTGCACGACACGGACGATGCAGAGGAAGGACTAACGCGCATCGCCCGCTATCTGACGCGCTGAACGAGAGGAAACGATCATGGCGACACGCAAGAAAACGACTTTTCTTCCCGCGGGGGCGGAGCAGTTCTTGCGCGCGAAATCGCTCGAAGCCGGTGGCGTGTGTCTGATTGCCGTGGCACTTGCGCTTCTGGCCGCGCTCGCCAGCTATCATCCGACCGATCCTTCATTGAATACGGCGACGGGTACCGCGGCGCAGAATTTGCTCGGCTATGCCGGCGCCCATGTCAGCGACATTTTGCTGCAAACGCTTGGTTTGAGCAGCGTTCTGCTGGCCCCGATCGCGATCGGCTGGGGATGGCGTCTTTGGAAGGAACACGCGCTGCAGCAGCCCTGGCTACGGCTTACCCTGTTGCCGATTGGACTGCTTTTCACCGCGATCGCCCTTGCCACCTTGCGAACACCGGAAGCGTGGCCGTTGGCGGCTGGCCTCGGCGGCTATGCCGGCACCTGGGCACTGCATAGCCTCATCTCCGCAGGGCAGAGCGCGGGTCTTCCGATGGATGTCGCCATCGTCGGGCTGGTGTCCGGCCTAATCGCCGCCGTAACCTTCCTTTACGTCATCGGCTTCAGCGGGTCAGAGTGGTACAATGGCGCGCGCCGAACACTCAGCCTGTTCGGCCAAGCCCGCGGCGCCACACGTCATCTGGATCGCGTTCGCGACGCAGTCGGCGGGTTCGTCACGGCGACGGGCCAAAAACTCGCGACCCCGACAGAGAGGATCGAACCGGTCTTGGAAACGGGCGCGCAGCCGCGCCCCGTCAAAGCCGATCTGGTGCAAACCGAAAAACCCAAACCCACCCCCGGCAAAAAAGCGACCGAACGGCAGCGCAGCCTGAAGCTCAGCCGGCCGAAAGGCGACAGCCAGCTGCCGCCGCTAGAGCTTCTCGAAGACCCGCCGGCGACGAACGATGCAGGGGCATTAAACGAGGAATCGCTCGAACAGAATGCCCGTCTGCTGATCGGCGTGTTGGAAGATTTCGGCGTACGCGGCGAAATCGTCAAGGTACGGCCAGGACCGGTCGTCACCCTCTACGAGCTGGAGCCCGCGCCGGGGACCAAGACCAGCCGAGTGATCGGCCTGTCCGACGATATCGCCCGCTCGATGAGCGCGATCTCCGTACGTATAGCAACAGTGCCCGGCCGCAGCGTCATCGGCATCGAGCTGCCGAACGCCAAACGCGAAACGGTCTATTTGCGCGAGCTGCTTGCCTCCAGCGAT
This sequence comes from uncultured Rhodospirillaceae bacterium, assembly GCA_913044215.1. Lineage (GTDB taxonomy): Bacteria > Pseudomonadota > Alphaproteobacteria > UBA8366. The sequence goes on from CAJWOT010000038.1 coordinate 9,374, forward strand.
TTCGAGGATTCTCGGGCCAAGCTGCCGTTGGTCGCAGGCAAGGATATCGGCGGTCTGCCGGTCATTATCGACCTCGCCCGCATGCCGCACCTGTTGATTGCGGGCACCACCGGGTCGGGCAAGTCGGTCGCGCTGAACGCGATGATCCTGTCGCTGCTTTACCGCCTGTCACCGGACGACTGCAAATTCATCATGATCGACCCGAAGATGCTCGAACTGTCGATCTATGACGACATTCCCCACCTGATGTCGCCTGTCGTCACCGAACCGAAGAAGGCGGTGGTGGCGCTGAAATGGACCGTCCAGGAGATGGAGTCGCGCTACCGAGCCATGTCGAAGCTCGGCGTGCGCAATGTGGAAGGCTACAACAAACGCGTCGCCGAAGCGCGCAAGAAAGGCGAAGTCCTCACCCGCAAGGTTCAGACCGGATTCGACCCGGACACGGGCAAGCCGATCATCGAGGAGCAGCCGCTCGACCTGTCCCCCCTGCCCCTGATCGTAGTCGTGGTGGACGAGATGGCCGATCTGATGATGGTCGCCGGCAAGGACATTGAAGGCGCGATCCAGCGCCTGGCGCAGATGGCGCGCGCCGCCGGCATCCATCTGATCATGGCGACGCAGCGGCCCTCGGTCGATGTCGTGACCGGCACGATCAAGGCCAACTTCCCGACCCGTATTAGCTTCCAGGTCACCTCAAAGGTGGATAGCCGCACGATCCTGGGCGAACAGGGCGCCGAACAGTTGCTCGGTCAGGGCGACATGCTCTACATGGCGGGCGGCGGGCGCGTGACCCGCGTCCACGGTCCTTTCGTCGACGACCTGGAAGTCGAATCCGTCGTTCAATTCCTTAAAACGCAGGGCGAGCCTTCCTATATAGAGGCGATAACCGATGAAGACGGAGAGGCTGGCCTTGACGGATTCGACGAACCGGAAAAAACCGGAGACGAGCTTTACGACCGCGCGGTTGCACTGGTGGCGCGCGAAGGCAAGGCAAGTACGAGCTTCATTCAACGCCACCTTCAAATCGGCTATAACCGCGCCGCCCGTATTATCGAGACGATGGAGAAGGAAGGCGTTGTTAGCCAGGCAAATCATGTCGGCAAGCGAGAGGTCCTGGTCGGCGACCACAGCAGCGCTGCTTAACGTCGGACGCTGCACCGCGGCGCTGCTGCTCCTGCTGCCGGCCTTCGCGGCTTCCGCCGCCAGCAGCCTCGCGTTGAACGACAGCGACAGGGCTGATCTGGCACGTATCGAGACCTACCTGAACGATCTCGATACCATGCAGTCGCGCTTCGTTCAGGCAAATCCGGACGGCACCCACTCCGAAGGCACGATGTATCTGCAGCGGCCGGGCAAGCTGCGTTTCGAATACGACCCGCCCGACCCTTATCTCATCATCACCCATGGCAAATGGTTCATCTATGTGGACAAGGAGCTCGACGAAGCGACCTATCTGCCGGTCGACAAGACCCCGGCCTATTTCATCGTCAAGAAAGACATAAAGTTCGGCGGGAAGCTGCGGGTGGCGTCCTTTCAAAACGCGGATCGTGTATTCCGGATCGAGGTCGAGCAAGCCGACGAACCGGATTCCGGCCGGGTCATGATGATCTTCACCGACGCGCCGCTGCAATTGCGCAAATGGCAGGTGATCGACAGTCAGGGCAATCTGACCGATACCACTCTGATCAACCCGAACTTCGACGTGCTGTTGAACGAAGATTTGTTCGAGTATGACGGCCCGACGCCGAGCAGCGGGAACTAGCGGCTAAATTCACAGACAACCAGCTAGGCCGTAAAGGCGGGGTTGTGTCGGGGTGTTTGGAAAAACATCGACCGGCCAGGTGCGCTTTCTTGACTCAATTTATGCATATGGCTAATTCCTGCTATTATACGGTTGGTTAATAGGAGCGAGGATCATGGAAGTCGGCTTGTGCAGTTTGGGCGATCACCGGGCCGATCCGGTGACCGGAGTCTGGACGACGCAGGATGAGCGGCACGCCCATATCATGGAATATCTGCTGGCCGCCGAACCGCTCGGCTTCGACACGCTGGTCTGCGGCGAGCATCATTTCTCCGGCTTCATCATGTCCGTCCCGCAGATCTTCCTCGCCTGGATCGCCGGCCAGACCGAACGCATCCGGCTCGCCACCGGCGTCACCCTGCTGCCGCACCACGACCCGGTCCGCATCGCGGAGGATTTCGCCACCCTGGACGTCGTCTCCGACGGCCGCGCGGAAGTCTGGGTCGGCAAGGGCGTCGAGCCCTACGTCTACGCGCATTACGGCCAGGACTTCAAACAGGCCACCGCCATGCAGCGCGAGGGGCTAAACCTGCTAACCCGGCTATGGACCGAAACCGATCTCACCTGGACCGGCCAATTCCACCCACCCCTGGACGGGGTGACCCTGCAGCCGCGTCCCGTGCAATCCCCACACCCGCCAATCTTCATCGCGGCCGGCAGCCTGGCGTCGGCCGAGGAGGCCGCGCGGCTCGGCGTAAACCTAACCGTCACCGGCCTCAGCGCCGACCTCGACTCGATGCCGTAGATGCGCGACCGCTATCTGGAAGTCTGGGCGGAATGCGGCCACGCGCACAAACCGCACATCACGGTCCTGGCCCATGTCCATTGCGCGCCGACGAGCCAGGAAGCCATCGATCATCTGCGGCAGTACCAACCGCCCTTCCAGTCCTGGGTCATCTCCAAGAAGACCGGCGTCAAACCCGAAGAGGTCGAGCTGCCGCCGCGGATCACCAATTTCGGCAGCCCCGAATGCGTCATCGCCTGCGGCTCGCCGCAGCAGGTTCACGACAAGATCTGCCAAATCGTCGAGCTCATGGGCGCGGACCGGTACATCTACCAAGGCGACTATGGCGGTCAGCCCTGGCCCAAGGTCATGGGATCGCTGGAACGATTTTCCGACCGGGTCCTGCGGCAATTGAAAACGCTGGACCTGGCGGCCTGACCAACCGCCGCTAATCGGGTTTCCATTGCGTATCGCGAAACGCAGGCAGCGCGTTGGCCTGTTCGGACAGCGCGGCCCGCGCCGCCAATTCCGGGGAAACAAGGTCCGGATGCACGAGCCCGATATAATCGTAAGCGACGACCGCGTTGATCGCGTCCAGCCGCATGTCACCTTTTGCAGCCATGGCGCCGCACACTCCTTCCAGATAGGCGAGCCCGTCCCGGACCTGTTGCTTGATATAGTCGAGCCACGGCGCATGGACCAATTCCGCCGGCCGGCGGCGCATCTCGTAGGCCGCCGCGACGCCCTTTTCCATCACCCCGATGGCCATCGCCGAGTGGCGGAGTACCGCCCGCCGTGCCGCCCCGGCCGCAGGCAGCAGCCTTTGGTCGGGGTCGCCGATCTCCAGCAGATAATCGATGATCGCGGCGCTGTCGATCAGGACTTCCCCATCCTCCAGCACCAGTGCCGGCACGCGCGCCAGCGGGTTTAATTCAGCGACGGCTTCCGGCGCGTCCGCCGTCGCCAGCTTGCGCCGTTCGTAGGGCAGGCCAAGAACCTCGATCACGGTCACCGTGCGGCGGACGAAAGGGGACAGGTCGCGGCCGATAAGCAACATGTTTTTCCTCCTGGAGCGGTCAGAAAATGCGCCGCGGGCGGACGATCGTTCATTACAGGTGAAATTCAGTATAGTGCGGCGAGACGCCGGCAAGGAGAGACACACATGACCGACGAAGAAATGATGGATCTGGTCGCCCGGTTTCGCGACGCCTTCCGGTCCGCGGACCCGGCAAAGCTGTCGCAGGTCCTGACCGACGATTTCGAATGGCACCAGCATTTCGCCGACGGCCCCGGCGACCGGCCGACAGGGCGCATCGCCTATGGAGTCGAAGGGATGGTCGAAGTCCTCGAATGGCGCAAGAAGAACTGGAAGAAACAACGCATCGCCGACCTGGTCGAACGGCCCGCCGGCGACGTGATCCTGCAGATGTTCACGACCCAGGGACTCGACGAGAACGACGAACCGTTTCACTGGAATGTCGTTGACGTCTATCCGGTGCGCGACGGCAAGATCGCGAAAAAGGACACCTACTGGAAACAAGCGAAGTAGCGGGCCTGCTGTATTAGCGCCAATCGCCCGCGACGAACCATCGGGCGATCGCACTGAGCCGGGCCAGCGTATCGGTTTCGTCCGCCGCGACGGTCTCTTGCAGATCGCAACGGCACACCACCCAGCCCAGCTGCAGGGCGAGCGAACAGTATGCGTGCGCCTGCGCCTCCGCAAAATCCTGTCCGGTCCGCCGCTCGACATTCCGCCGCCGTAGGATATTTTCGAGCAGCAACCGCATACCCTTCAGATCGATGGGTGGCGTGGCGATATCCGCGAGCTCGCGATAGGCCCAAATCCGCAGGAACGGTTCGTGGCTGCGCATGCTGAACGGGGCGGCGAGGCGCTGCGTGTCCGCCGCGACCATGTCCGCGACATAGGCCTCGTGCAGCTGCACGAACGCCGCGTCAAAAACCGCTTCCTTTGACCCGAAATAATGATGGATTAGCCCGTAATTGACATCCGCGCGCTGGGCCAGGGCGCGGCCGGAGACGCCTTGCTCGGCCCGCTCCTTCAGCAGTTCGATGGCGGCGTGCACGAGCCGCGCCTCGGCCGCCTTCCGTCCGGTGGCGGCACCAGGTCGTTCCGCAGAGACCGGAGCCGCGGCGAGCTCACCGCATGGCACGGGATCCAGCGCCTGGTTCACAAGCAGTGTCAGCAATTCTGCGGCCATGCGCTGCACCGCGCCGTGATCGAATGGCTCGATCGCCAGCCCCAGTCGCAGCGGCCGGTCGAACACCAGCGCCCCGACCTGCAAGCACCACCAGGCGATCGCCAACGTTACGTGCGTTGACCGGTCGCGCTCGGGGAACCGATCGCCCAATGCGTCAACCGCCTGCATGACGATGGGTTCACCGGCCGTACCGTCGTTCGGCACCGAACCGTCCAAGGCGCGATAGATGTAGGCGCGCCAAAAGTTCTGGTAGGGGGACAGCGGCAACGCGCCGGCGCTTTCGGCAAACATTCGGGGCAATGCCACCGCGAATTTCGTCTGTTCGCGCCGGAACGCGGCGGTCAACAACGCAGCGACACCGCCGTGTGTGTAGTTGGCGAGCGTGTGATGAACGCCGGCGCGTTTCGCCAGCAATCTGGTGGTAATCGTCACGGGTGGCCGCTCGGCCTGCAGGGCACAGGCCGCTGCGAGCAGACGCTCGCTCCCCGTCTCTTTGTCGGTTCCCACGTGCAGCATGACCTAATGCGAAGGTTTCAGGCGGATGATACCAAATTCGCAGATGCGGAAGCGCAATAACTTGGTGTCAATCGACCCCTTCGACGATCCGGAAATCACGCACGGCACCGTCGCCCAACGCTGCGACGGCGGCCTGATATTCCGGGCTGTTGTACGCCTCGATCGCCGCGTCGTAGCTTGGAAACTCGACCAGCACCGTCCGCTCTGCCAACCCGTCCTCAAAAGCGGTAACCCGGCCGTCGCGCACCAGGATGTTCGCGCCGCGCGGCAGCATCGCCTTCGGCGCCAGCTCGGCATAGGTCTTGAGTTTCTCCCGGTCACGGATCTCCCGGTAGCAGACCACCAGATAGCCTTTCGCCATGTTCGCACTCCCTTATACAAATCCCATAGATACGCCCCGAGCGTAGCGCATCGCAGACGTCGGCTCGAACGCGGACCGGTTCCCAATTTTCGAAAGCTGATGTAGGGTCGGCAATTGCAGGGCCACGCCCAATCCACGCCAATAGATTGCAGGACGAAAAATGTCGGAACTCGCCTTCAAATCCGCGACCGCGCTCGCCGCGATGATCCAAGCGAAGGAGATCAGCGCGCAGGAATTGCTGGAGCACTATCTCGACCGGGTTGAACGCTACAATCCGGCGCTTAACGCCATCATCGTGCACGATGCCGAGCGGGCGCGCGTGCGGGCGCGCGAGGCCGACGAAGCGCTGGCGCGGGGTGAGGTCTGGGGGCCGCTACACGGCGTGCCCATGACGATCAAGGAATCCTACAACGTTGCCGGCCTGCCGACGACGAACGGGCGACCCGACATGAAGGACAACATCGCCGACAGCGATGCGTTGGCGGTGCAGCGGCTAAAGGCCGCCGGCGTGGTGCTGTTCGGCAAGACGAACGTGCCGATCAACCTGGCCGACTTTCAGAGCTACAACGAAGTCTACGGCACCACCAACAGCCCGTGGGACCTGAAACGCATTCCCGGCGGGTCGTCCGGCGGGTCCGCGGCGGCCTTGGCGGCGGGGCTGTGCGGCTTCGAATCCGGCTCGGACATCGGCGGCTCGATCCGCAACCCGGCGCATTTCAGCGGCGTCTTCGGGCACAAGCCGACCTGGGGCCTGATTCCGCCGCGCGGCCATGCCCTGCCCGGCTATCTGGTCCAGCCGGACTTGTCCGTCGTCGGCCCGTTGGGGCGCAGCGCCAGTGACCTGGAAGCCGGGGTTCTGGCCATGGCCGGCCCGGACGAGCTCGACGGAGTCGGCCTCACCTTGAACCTGCCGCAACCGGCCAAATCGTCGCTCGGCGACTACAAGGTCGCCGTCTGGACGAACGATGCGGTAGCGCCGGTCAGCCAGGAGGTCCAGGACCGCGTCGCCGCCGTCGCCAAAACCATCGCGGACGCCGGTGGCACGGCCGATTTCGACGCGCGGCCGGATTTCGATCCGGCGGATGCGCACGACATCTATCAGACCCTGCTGTGGTCGGCGATGGCGGCCCGCACCCCGGATAAGGATTTCGCCGAGTTGGTCAAGGCCGCGTCCGAGCTGGACCCGAACAACCAAAGCCCGGGCGCGTCCTTGCTGCGTACCCAGACCATCACCCATCACGACCACTACACCGCGCACAACAAGCGGATGCACCTGCGCTGGGCCTGGGACGCCTTCTTCAAGGACTACGACGCCCTGATCGCCCCGATCATGTCGATACCCGCCTTCGAGCATAACCACGAGCCCATGGGCAAGCGCACGGTCACCATCGATGGCGCGGAACGGCCCTATTTCGAGCAGGTCTTCTGGGCCGGCCTGGCGGTGTGTTGCTACCTGCCCTCGACGGTCATCCCAACCGGCCCGAACGCGGACGGCCTGCCCATCGGCGTCCAGATCATCGGCCGCCAATATGGCGATCTCGAGACCATCGGCCTGGCGAAACTGCTGGAGAAGGCGGGCTACGCCTTTACACCGCCGGCCGGGTACGAAGACTAATACCCCGCCAGCGAGATTCGCTGCCTAACGTTCCCTTAAGGACTTGCTGGTGGACTGCACCGGAAGATGTAACCAAAGAAGCTGCGATATCCCATGTCTAACTGCCTAAATGGCTGGATTCCTTGCCTCCTGCCCTCCCCGCGTGATATTTCCTAACGCCATGACACGCACCACTTGTTTGCCCCTCGTCGGAATTCCCACCAGCTATATCAAGGATGACGAACGCGGGATGCATCGCACCGGCGGCAATTACGCCGAAGCGATCCGTGGCGTATCCGATTGCGCGCCGGTCCTGATTCCCGCCCTGGGTGACGATCATTGCTTCGACAGCCTGATCGAGCGGTTGGACGGACTGTTCTTGACCGGCGGCGCCCCGAACGTCGAACCGCACCATTACGGCGGCAAACCAAGCCGCAAGGGCACCCTGCACGACCCCAAGCGCGACGCGACCGCAATGCCGCTGATTCGCAAGGCGATCGAAGGCGGCATACCGGTCTTCGCGGTCTGCCTCGGTATCCAGGAATTGAACGTCGCGTTGGGCGGCACCCTGCATCAGCTCGTCCATGAGCTGCCTGGCAAAAATGAACACCGCATGGACCGAACCCTACCGCCGGGCGAACGGCAGAAACCGCGCCATCCCATCTTCATCACGCCGGGTGGAATTTTGCACAAGCTGACGGGCGGCAAATCGGAGGAGATGGTCAATTCCCTGCACGCGCAGGCGATCGACCGCCCGGCCGACTGTCTGATGGTTGAGGCAGTAAGCGACGACGACGTCATCGAAGCGGTCAGCATGCCGGACGCGCCGGGCTACGTGCTCGGCGTGCAGTGGCATCCGGAAGGCCGGGAGACCTTGAAGACGGAACTGTCCGACGCGCTGTTCCGGGCCTTCGGCGACGCGTGCCGCGACTATTGCGCCGCACGCGGCAGCACGGCGAACAGCATCCGCGCCGCCTGACCCCGTACACCGAAAATCACGGACTCTTGACGTTTTTCACCGTGCATGGCGTGGCGCGGCGCCTATAGTGTCGCCTGCTTCATCGCCACGTAAGGAGACCGTTTTGAGCGCCTTTGCCATACCGATTTGGGATCAGCCGGCCCTACCCATCGTGGGCGCCGACGCGGCCTTCCCGGTGCGCCGAATCTATTGCGTCGGACGGAACTACGCCGCGCATGCGCGTGAGATGGGACACGACCCGGACCGGGAGCCGCCCTTCTTCTTCGCCAAGCCGGCGGATTCGATCGTGCCGAACGGCGGCGACGTCGCCTATCCCGTCGCCACCAAGAATTTGCACCCGGAGATCGAGCTCGTCGTGGCGCTGGGGCAAGGCGGCTGGAACATTCCCGTCGCCGACGCCAACGATTGCATCTATGGCTACGGGGTCGGCCTCGACCTCACCCGCCGCGACATGCAGGGGGTCGCCAAGGACATGGGCCGTCCGTGGGATCTGTCAAAAGGGTTCGACAATGCCGCGCCGATGACCGCGATCCGGCCGGTGTCGGATACCGGGATCCTGGAAACCGGCGCCATTACACTGACCGTCAATGGCGCACCGCGGCAGAAGGGCGATCTCGCCGACATGATCTGGAACGTCCCGGAGACGATCAACTATCTGTCCGGCCTGATCGAATTGAAACCGGGCGACTTGATCTTCACCGGCACGCCGGAAGGGGTCGCAGCGATCGAGCGCGGCGACGTACTGGTCGGCCACGTCGACGGGCTGGACGATCTGCACGTCACGCTGACCTGACAACCAACATCAATCGAGAGGACAATCACGTGCGCATCGCGACTTGGAACATCAACTCGGTCCGGCTTCGCATCAACCGGGTCGCCGAATTCGCGAAAGCGAACGATCCGGATGTCATCTGCCTGCAAGAAACCAAGGTCATGGACGACCTGTTCCCGCTCGAAGCGGTGCAGGAGATGGGCTATCCGCACGTCGCGATCAGCGGCATGAAAAGCTACAACGGCGTCGCAATCCTCTCGCGCGTGCCGCTGAAGGATGTTCAGCGCCAGGAATGGTGCGGGAAAAGCGATTGCCGGCACATTTCGGCTGTTCTGCCCGGCGGCATCGAGTTGCATAACTTCTATGTACCGGCGGGGGGCGACGAACCGGATCGCGAGAAGAATGAGAAGTTCGGCCACAAGCTCGATTTTCTGGACGAGATGAACGAATGGTTCCCGGCCAACCGGACGACGCGCAAAAAGATGGTCCTGGTCGGGGACCTCAACATTGCGCCGCTGGAGACCGATGTCTGGTCGCATAAGCAACTGCTCAAGGTCGTCTCGCACACGCCGATCGAGGTCGAAAAGCTGGGTAACGTCCAAGACTCGCTGAACTGGACGGATGCGGTCCGGCACTTCATCCCAGAGGACGAAAAGCTCTTCAGCTGGTGGAGCTACCGCGCGCGCGACTGGGACACCTCGGACCGCGGCCGCCGGCTCGACCACGTCTGGGTGACGCCGCCGCTGAAGAAAACCCTGAAGGGCGCCACCGTGCTGCGCGACCAACGCGGCGGCGAAAAGCCATCCGACCACGTCCCCGTGATGGTCGATTTCGACCTTTGAGGCGGTTCGCAGCAGATTGCTCGCTTAACAATGGTCACGGCTGGTGAAGGTTGTCCCCTCCCCATTCCCTCTCCCCAAGGAGAGGGTTCAGGGGAGAACGCTACAAAGCTCTCTCTCCCTGGGGAGAGGCTTGGCGTGAGGGGAAGACCGGCTGAAGGACCCGGTACGAGGAGAAGCCCATGACCCAACCAGGTTGCCCGCCCATCGTCGGCGTTATCGGCGGCAGCGGCTTATACGAGATCGATGGGCTGACCGATGTCCGGGAAGAGACGGTCGACACGCCTTTCGGCACGCCATCCGACAGCTTCATCATCGGCAGCCTGGAGGGGCAGACCGTCGTGTTCCTGCCGCGGCATGGCCGGGGCCACAAGCAATCGCCGACCTCGCTCAATTTTCGCGCGAATATCGACGCGATGAAGCGACTCGGCGTCACGGAAATTGTCTCCCTGTCGGCCGTGGGATCGCTGCGCGAGGATCTGGCGCCGGGCGATTTCGTCATCGTCGACCAGTTCATCGACCGGACCTTTGCGCGTGAGAAGAGCTTCTTTGGCGAAGGCTGCGTCGCGCATGTCTCGATGGCCGATCCGGTCTGCCGGCGCCTCGGTGACGAGATCGAAGCGGCCGCCGGCGCCGCGGGCATCCCCATCAAACGCGGCGGCACCTATCTGGTCATGGAGGGTCCGCAATTCTCGACCCGTGCGGAATCGAACCTCTACCGGCAATGGGGCTGCGACGTCATCGGCATGACAAACATGCCGGAGGCCAAATTGGCCCGCGAGGCGGAGATGTGTTACGCGACGGTCGCCATGGTCACCGACTATGATTGCTGGCACGAGGATCATGACGATGTCAGCGTCGAAGCGGTGATCAAGGTATTGATGGCCAATGCGGACAAGGGCCGCAATCTGGTGAAAGCCCTGACTCCGCGCCTGTCGGCACGTACCGAGAGCTGCCACGCCGGATGTCAGACCGCCCTCGACGTGGCGCTCATCACCGCGCCGGATGCAAGGGATCCCGACGTCCTGTCGCGCCTCGACGCCGTTGCCGGACGGGTGCTCGGCGATTGAACAAACATCGACTTTATTTTCCCAAACAACTCCAGGGAGTTACAGCGTGCCAAAAGGATACATGATCAGCGCCCACCGCAGCCCCGCCGACCCGGAAAAGGCGGCGGCCTACAGAAAGACCGCGAAGTCGGCGCTGGAAGCCGCCGGCGGCAAATTCCTCGCAGGCGGCGGACAAGTCGAAGCGCGGGAAAACGGAATCGCCGAGCGCACGATCCTTATCGAGTTCGAAAGTTTCGAAGCGGCGGTCGCGGCCTATGAAAGCGACGCCTACCAGGAAGCCCTGCGTGCCCTGGACGGCGGTGCCGACCGGGACATTCGCTTGTTCGAAGGGATCTGAAGAGCGGACGCTCTATGAAGCGCGGAGCTAGGCCTCCGCGCTACCGGATTTCTTGCGATGGCGGCGCTCCAGAAGCTGCCAGCCGATCAGGCCCGGCAACCCAAGGATCAGTTCGCGGAACCGTTTCGCCAGCGACAATGCCAGCGACAGGCCCGGGCTGAGTCCGAGCACGCTGCCGATCAGCACCAGCCCGCCTTCCTGGACGCCGACACCGCCCGGCACCATGAACGCCGCGGCGCGCACCGCCTGGGTCAGGCTTTCCAGGATCAGCGCTTCGACCAGGCTGACGGGATGCCCCATCAGCCACAGCGCGAGCCAGACTTCGCCGGCCTTGGCCAACCGTTCTGCGACGCGCCAAATGGCGGAAACCGCCAACCGACCGCGCTCCCTGTAAAGATTGTCGAGTGCTGCGTCGAACGCGTCGCCGTCGGACAAGGATGCGCGGAGCACCGAACGCGGCAGCAGGCGCCGCAGAAAGCCCAGCATCCGGGCGGCAGGCGCCATACGCTGTAACCGGAAGAAGATGTACAGGCAGGCGGAAAGCACGAATGCGAACCCGGCGGCCCAATAGGCCAGTACATGGGTCCCCGCGACCGCCAGCAACAGGAACAGGCCGAGCAGACTGTAGGCGATTTGGGCGCCGGCCTGGATGGTCTTGTCGACAACGACGCTCGCCCCCGTCGTCGCACCGCCCGCACCGCCGAGCACAAGAAGCCGGGCCCGCAGCAGGTCACCGCCGATTTGCGCGACCGGCAACAGCCAGTTGACGGAAAGCCCGATCCACGTGACGACGGACAGCGAGCCAAGACGTTCCCGGGCGCCCGGCTCAAGTAGGGGCTGCCAGCTGAGTGTGGCCAGAAAAAGCGGCGCAATCTGATAGAAACCCAGGATCAGCAGGCTCCATCCGCCCACCGCCAGCACCGCCGCGACCGTGTCGAAGCCTTGCCAAACGATCAGCCCGATCGCGAGTGCCAGACCAAAACTCAGCGCGGCATAGGCGGTGTTTCTCAATCGCGCCCCCGAGGATTTATCCCGCGTCTTCCATCTCTAACAAACGGCTTCCGCAGTCGGCAGGGCGAACGGGAGCCGCTGCTTCAGGATATCGATCCGCAGCGTGGAGCCGCAAATCCGTTCGCCGTCGGGGCTGATCGGCAATTCCCCCGGCGCCTCTATCTCAACCCATTCGCGCTGCTCGTAGCGGACGAAGGACGGGCTACGCCGCGGCAAGGCGCGGAAGTCCGAAAGCAGTGCCGGCAGGTCGCCCAGCGAATAGGCGGGCACCGACAGCAGATCGAGCATGCCGTCGCGCAGCTTGGCCCGCGAGGCGATCCGCGTCCCGCCGGCCCAGCGGCCGTTCATGACCGCGATAAAGGAAAGCGGCGCGCGTTCCACCCCGTCGCTGGTCCGCACCAGCACGGGATAGGCGACCGGCCGCAACGCCCCCAACGTGCCCGTGATCCGGTAGGCCGCGCCGCCGAGCCAACGCTTCGACCATTCCGAGGTCCGAAACGTTGCCTTGGCTCCCAGCCCACCGATCACCGAATTCAGAAAATAGCGCTGATTCACGCGGCCGACATCGATCCTAGTGGGCTCCGCGGAAGCGGCCAGCAACAGCGCCCCACCCGGATCTCGCGGCGGTATGCCGCAACTGCGCGCGAAATCGTTGGCGGATCCCAGCGGCAGCACCCCCATCGTCACTTCGGGTTCCGCGCTCGCCGCCATAAGTCCGTTGGCGACTTCGTTTACCGTCCCGTCGCCCCCGCCGGCGACAACCACATCGATCCCTTCCTCCGCAGCTTGCCGTGACAAGTCCTCGGCGCCGTCGGTCCGGCTGGTCGTCCGCACATCGATGGTATGGCCGCGGCGGCGTACGGCCTCCACAGCGGTTTCGATGTGATTTTCTGAGGCCTTGCCGCCGTTCAGAATCACGCGCACAGAACGACCGCCCAAGATCCCAATCCCCTCTCACCGCAGTTTCGGCTGCTCTTTTGCGGAAGCCCAAGCCCGCGAACGCCCCCCTCTGTCGCCGACGCTATCGCCGACGGTTCAGCCTTCTAGCAAAGTTTCGCCGAACGGACCAGCGGCAGCCCAACGGCCAAACC